>JBBTIZ010000092.1:0-1012 GCA_038059695.1 Planctomycetota bacterium | reverse complement strand
TTTTTTAAGAAAGGCACGGTCCTGGAAAACAATATGGTCCAGACCATCGGCTCATCCGGCGAATCATTAGCCGCCGGCATCATCTTCACTGTCCCGGCCCTGATATTCCTGGGCGTCTCGCCTTCTATCCTGGAGATATTCATTATGTCCGCGCTGGGCGGCTGCCTAGGCATCCTCTTTATGATTCCCCTGAGACGCTTTCTGATAGTCCGCGAGCACGCCACCCTGCCCTATCCCGAAGGCACGGCCTGCGCCAAGATTCTGGTGGCCGGCCAGGAAGGCGGCTCAAAGGCGAAACTGGTATTCGGCGGCGTCATTATCGGCGGGCTCTATAAATTCCTGATGTATGGCCTGGGACTCTGGAAGGACGTAGTCGGCTTCAACCTGAAATTATCAAACAATCCTCAAGTCCAGACCACATTAGGCGCCGAGGTCACGCCGATTCTATTAGGCGTGGGCTATATCATCGGATTGCGCATTGCCGCGCTGATGTTTGCCGGCGCGGTTCTGGGCTGGCTGGTCCTGATTCCGATGATTCAATTCATCGGCGCGAATTTGACGGCGGCCGTCCCGCCGGCCACCAGCCCCATCAGCCAACTCGATGCGCTGGGCATCTGGAAGGCCTATGTCCGATACATCGGCGCCGGCGCGGTTCTCCTGGGCGGTATCGTCAGTTTGCTTAAATCTCTGCCTATAGTTATCAGTTCCATCCGCCAGGGTTTCAGCAAACTTTTTAATAAGCAAGCAGAATCAACCGTCTGCCGGACCGATAAAGATATCAGATTCAAGTATATCTTCATCATCTCAATCCTGACCATAATTGCGACCATCGCTTATCTGGTCTTTTATAAGCCGGCCGTCGGAACTGCCTCATCCTGGCCCAAGGGCCTGGTCGGCGTATTCCTGATAATAGTTCTGGGCGGATTATTTATCACCGTCGCCTCGCGGATTGTCGGCATTGTCGGCTCGTCATCCAGTCCGGTCTCGGGTATGACCATCACCACCCTGGTCG
>JBBTIZ010000091.1:3025-10021 GCA_038059695.1 Planctomycetota bacterium | reverse complement strand
ATATCTCTAACGGGGTAAAGGGTCAAGAAAAATCGTAGCCCCTGGCGCCCCCGCCAAGGCGGGATAAACTCCGCGCCATGCCTGTCCCGCCGAATGGCGGGAGCGCCCTTATGGCGCCAGAAGACACCAAGGCACGAATAATAATGTCATCCGGAACGTTGAAAGTGACGTCTCTAACCATTTGTCTCAAGAGTGAGTTGCCTATTTGGGTGGAGGAGATGATTCTTTTCCCTTGATCTTTAATTCGCTTTTCCAGAATTGGATTATTCTTTTCATTTCTTTTACTCTGGTATCATCCGGCGCTAATTTGATGAACATTTCTCCGTCAGCAATCGCCTGTTTATAGTTTCGTTGGAGGTGATGGACATCTGCCCGGCTATGGTATGCCTCAGAATATTTCGGATTTATGCTTATGGCTTGAGTATAGTCAGCCATCGCCTTATCCAATTCGCCTTTTTCACTAAAGACAAGTCCTCTGGAGAGATACGATTCAGCCGGTTTAGGGTTCATTTCTATGGCTTTATTGTAGTCGGCCAGCGCCTCAGCAAGCATATTTTTCTTATAATATGCCCAGCCGCGGTTTACATAAATCCATTCGCCGGCCTTCGGTTCTATCTTCAGGACCATATTAAAATCATCAATGGCTTTGGTAAACTGGTTTTTATTATTATAAGACCGGCCTCGCTGATAGTAGGCATAAACATAATCAGATTTGATTTCTATCGCTTTGGTGAAATCAGCGATTGCCAAATTAATCTCTTTCTTCTCAAAATAAACCATGCCCCGGTTATTGTACGCTACAGCATTCTTGGGGTCGAGTTCCATTGCCTGGGTGAAATCCGACATGGCCTGGTCTGAATTGCCCGTTTCATAATATGCCCAACCGCGGTCAACATAGACCGTAGCGGTCTTATAATTCAGTTCTATGGCGCTATTGAAATCCTTGATTGCCGACTCAAACTCTTTTAGATAGCAGTGGGCATCAGCCCGGCGCCGGTATCCCGATGCATCCTTCGGTTTAAGTTCTACGATTTTAGTAAAATCAGCAATGGCATTATCGAATTCTTTTATCAGAAAATAGTAATCACCGCGGGAAGAGTAGGCCTCTTCATTATCCGGTTTGAGTTTTATGGCTTTGGCCCAGTCGGCCAGGGCGGGTTTTGGTTTAGCGCTATGCAGGTAAAGGGCGGCCCGCCGGTTATATGCTTCTACGGCATCTCTGGGGTCAAGTTCGCTGGCGCGGTCTCTGGCGAGTTCTATTGCCTTGGTATAGTCATTGATGGCCGATTCAATCTCCCGCTTACCTCTGAATGCCTCGCCGCGGCAGAAATATAGGGACGGGTCGTCCGGATTAAGTTTTATGGCCCGGGTCAGGTCTGTGATTGCCTGGCCATAGTTGCCATAGGCCAGTATATAAGTATCGCCTCGGCTGTGGAATGCGTCCGGGTTTTTGGGGTCAAGTTCTATGGCTTTGCTATAGTCAGCCAGGGCTTTTATCAGTTCACCTGTCATCTTAAAGGTATTACCGCGGTCCACATAAATTGAGGAAATATCGCTTGGGTTAAGTTCGCTGGCGAGTTCTATGGCCTTGGTATAGTCAGCGAAAGATTGTTCATATTGTTTTTTCTCTCTATAGGCATTTCCCCGGCCGACATAGGCGCTGGTATTTTTTAGGTCAAGTTCTATTACCTTGCTGAAATCGGCAATCGCCTTGTTAAACTCTTTTCTCATCCCATAGAAAATACCGCGGCTGTAATATGCCACTGCTGAATCAGGCGCAAGCTCTATGGCTCTATTCCAGTCAGCCAGAGCCAGGTCTGTTCTGCCGTTGTGCAAATAAACCATGGCCCGGCCATTATATACAAAAGGGTCGTCAGTATTGAGTTCTATGGCCTTATTATAATTCCGAAGGGCGGATTCAAAATTCCTCTTCCTGAAATCAATGCTGCCCTTGCAATAATAGCCAATAGAACTATCAGGAGCCAGTTCAACTACTTTCTGGTAATCACTCAGCGCTTCTTCATTCTTAAGACGTTCCAGGTTAATACCCCGCTTATAATAAGCCGAGGCCTGTGCGGGAGCGAGTTCTATTGCCTTACTATAACATTCCACTGCTTTAAGGTATTCTTTCTTGTCATAGTAGGCGCCGCCCAGTTCTTCCCAGGCCTCTGCAAAAGCCGGGTCAATCTTGAGGGCTTCCCGGGCGATGGTGATTTTTCTATCGGCGCTAACACCGCCCATTCTTATCCTACTCAAAATGACCTCGGCTCTGGTTCTGATTTGCTTACTGCTGGTAAAGAAAATAGTCAGGATTAATACGGTAGCCACAACTAAAATCATGGCGCCGGCAATGGTTACGGTTACAGCTTTATGCTTTTTTACCTTCTTGATAACCCGGGTCATAAAAGCGGCCGGCCGGGCTGAAATCGCTTCTCCGGCCAGGAAACTATTCAGGTCGTCGGCTAATCCCTGGGCGGTCTGATATCTCCGGTCCGGCTCTTTCTCCAGACATTTGAGGCAGATGGTCTCCAGGTCGCGGTGCAGATTGGGCACGAGTTTGAGAGGGGTTATCGGCTCCTTATTAATCACGTTGTTCATCACCTCGTAGAGTTCATTGCCCTTGAAGGGCGCATAGCCGGTAAAGGAATAATAAAACGTGGCGCCTAATGAAAATATATCACTCCGGCCGTCCAACTTATTTTTCTCGCCCCTGGCCTGCTCCGGCGACATATAATCCGGCGTGCCGATAATCGTGCCGGTCAGGGTCAGCGAACGTTCCAGACCGGCTACTTCCTTGGCCAGGCCGAAGTCCGTCAAGTAGGGCTTATTATGGGAATCAATCAGGATATTGGAGGGTTTGATATCGCGGTGGATGATTCCCTGGCTATGGGCATAATCAAGGGCTAAGGCGATATCGCGGACAATCTCAGCCATCTGTTTGGGCTGCTTATTCTTATCCTGGACCAGTTCATCAAGCCCGACCCCGGCAATGTAATCCATCGTAAAGTAGTGGTGTTTACCTTGTGTTCCGATTTCATAGACCTGGATGATATTGGGGTGTTTGAGTTTAGCCGCGGCCCGGGCTTCGCGCAGGAATCGCTCCACCGATTCCGCATCCTGCAGGAGCATAATCTTAAGCGCGACCAGGCGGTTTAACGTCGTATCCCGGGCCAGGTAGACCACGCCCATCCCGCCCTGGCCTAACTTACGTTCTAAGGAATAATGGCCGAATTGCCCGCCCGGAGAACCTGAATCCGGCGAGGAGATATCCGCCGCATCCGGATGAACCTTCCGGGTTGGCGTATCAGGTTGGTAGTGTGATTCCTGCATAAGGCCAGGAATTATAACATTTCGGTGTGAAACCTGTAAAGAAAAATAGATTTAGCAGGGCGTTAAATAGGCATAGTCCGAATTCGAATATCCCGCAGTTATTACCAGGCATCCCCAGGATTACCTATTAAATAGATATTATCTGCGCCCGGCATATCTGTGTTCTTCAGTAGGGGTAGAGGTTACCTACCAGTCCGGTAGGGGTTGCATACCGTCCCGGCAGAGGTAATGAGCCAAGGGAGTATGTCTGTCCGTACGAGGTAATATCTCTTATCTGCATACCAGTTATCCGTTGCTTACCGTCCGGGTATAGGTTCAGATATGGTAGGGCAGATATTGTCTTACCAACCAATATCTGGTTACTCAATGTCTATGCTGTCCTGATTTACAGTAGGGCCGGGCTGTATCCACGGACCAATATCCCATCAGAGAGATACTGCCTCCCGTAGGGATAACGCCCATATCCCCTTGATTTACCACCGGACAGGATTGGCTTTACCGTCCGGCCGGGTTGACTATACCGGCAGGCCGGGCGGATGTGCCGGACCGGCCCGGGTAGGGGCGTATCCTGGTTGTGGTCATCTATCCCGCAATCTGCTATATGATATGCAACTATTAACTATATGTCCTGAGATTATCTGCCGTATGGCTTACCTACATATCCTGTATAGCATATAGGCATACTCATTATATTATATCACTATATACACTATTGTATGTGGGGGAGGGGGGGATGTCCCCCATGCCTACCCCATACACCATATAGAGCATATCCTGATTGTATACCACTATATCCTGTATAGCATATATCTGACACATGTAATCCATACGCGAATCCGGTATATGCCATATCGGACTGCCGGATATATGTTATGTGTCTGTGTTTGATGTCATAGACACGATAACTCTATGCGATACGACTATCTGATGTATGGCGTATTGATATTTACTGTATGTAGTATAATTATTACCTGTATGTAACATAGCAGACGCCGGTATGGATAACCTCTACCCAGGGTCGCCATCAGGTCTGCTCATATCGTAACATATAAATACCTGTCTCTATCTAACGGTATATCGCTCATTGAGTAAATCCATAGTCCCGGCGCATCAAACCGGTATGGGCCGATGAATCGCCGCCTATATCCGGGCGACTAAAGGGGCAACATCGGGCCGGATTAGGGGGCGTATCGCCGCACCTAAGGCATAACGGAGAAAATCTAATAATTTACTTGATTTTATTTATGGGCCGGGTATATTATCAGTGGGGCGGATAGGCCGGTGGGCTAAATCCAGTCCGTCCCGCGCCTCAGCGCCGGCCGGACTGTCGGCAGAGACCGTCCATCTGTTAAGGCCAAGGGCAGCAGCGAGGCAAGTAACTCTTGCCCTGAAGGTAGAGCCGGAGGTAGTGGAGGGAAAGATAGAGGATAGGATAGAAGATTTGCCACCAAGACACTAAGAACTGTTTTCTTGGTGCCTTTGTGCCTTCGTGGCGATAGAGAGGAGAATAATATGTCAAAGATAATCAGCGAATTGGTGGTCTCGGTCCAGGAATCCATCAATATGCCGGAAGAGGTCAACAAGAAATGGGAGGAGATGTCCGTCAACAACGCCGAACTGGGCAACGCCCGGCGCAAGCGGAAAATCAAGAACCAGCTTAACTTTGAGGATGTGATTGTTCTGCCTTCCAATGACAAACTCAATGCCTACATCCATCCGGATTTCATCAGCAACAGCGGCCTGAGCAAGAAGGAAATCATCTCCAAGCATTACAAGAATCTGGCCCAGAGTTTCCAGAAATACCAGGATAAACTGGACCGGATGCACGCCACCGTGGACGGGGTGCCCAGCAAGCGCTATAAGGATGCGCTCAAGCGGGGCGCCAAGAATTACGGCAAGAACGTGGCGGAAAAACTCCTGGCCTTTACCGGCATGCGCTCCGGAATCAGCGGCTGTTCGGCCGCGGCCATCAAGTGGTTAGACGGCCAGCAGATAACCAAGGTGTTTGAATTCGTCAGTCACACGGGCGGCTCGCCGGTGCAGATTGCCAAGACCGGCTTGAGGTCGGCCTTTAAATCCTGCCTGGAGCAGCGGCTGGTTCAGGCCGGGGCGACCATCAGACGCTCGGACTTCGCGCCGGACATCGTCAAGCGGCAAAACGACATCACCAATGACTTGATGAACGCCCTGACTAATCCGGCATTGAACTTAGTGCCGTTTGAGACGGGCGGCGAGAGTCACGTGGACTTCCGGCCGACCGACGGCAAGGAACCGGCCTTTCGGCTGGATATCCGGGTCAGCCAGAAATAGGCCACCCCGATTAGCCCGTACGGGCTAACGGGGCAGGCAAATTAGACAGATGAAAGGAAGGGGAAATCCGATTAATCTGTTAAATCCTGTTGTTTAACTTGACTTTATCAGTCCAGAAAGTATACTGATTATATGATTAACCATAAGAAACCGGTGCGCATTCTAAAACTCAAGACGCATCAACCGCGGAAGGAACTGGATTTTGAGCTGGATTACCAGTTGTCATTAACGGTTCAGGAACGGTTCCAGATGATGTTCCAGCGGTCCCGTGAAATCGCCCAAATGTTATTAAGAAATGGATACCGAAAACCTTTTGAAGTCATTAAACGCTCATAAGGTGCGTTATGTCATTATCGGGGCGGCGGCGTTGCCGGTGCACGGCTATAGCCGTGCGACCCAAGATATTGATATATTCATTGAGCGGAACGAAGATAACATTGAACACACCATTGCGGCGCTTAAGTCATTCGGTTATGATGTATCGGACATATCAGTAAAAGACCTGCTTTCCAAGAAAGTCCTGATTCGCCAGTATTTAGTGGAGACGGATATCCATCCGTTTGTCAAGGGGATAACCTTTGAAAGGGTCTGGCAGAATAAGATACGAAACAGGATAGGCCGGGTTTCGGCCTACTTTGCCGGCCTGGATGATTTAATCAGGATGAAGAGGGCGGCCGGCCGGGCCAAGGATAAGGAAGACCTGAAAGTCCTGTTAAGATTAAAAGCACGGCTCAAATAAATCACAGATTAAAAGGCATTCCCATGCTAAAACCATAGCGTGATCAATCCGGCTATCGGCTGGATATTAGGGTGTCGCAGAAGTAAGCCACACATTCGCTGCGCTCAGTGCAAGCAGATTACGCAGATGGTTAGTATTATAACTTGACTTTTTTATCAGGGAAGGTATAATTATAATATTAATATGGTTAAGAATCACCGGATATTAGAAAAGTTTGAGAATGAACAAATCAGGAAAGAGAATCTCACCTATGCCCAGAAATTGGTTATCTTTAATGCCCTCTGGAGCGAGCATCTGCATCTTAACGGTAAACGCCGCGATAATCCGCTTGATGGTTTAGAGTCCAGGATTAGAATGGCCAGAATATTAAACAGTGCTAATATCCGTAGACCCCGTTAGAAGTAGGTCGCCACAGACGACCGTGTTATTATAATCAATCTTTAATTGTAGACCGAGTACCGCAATAGACCTTTTTTATGCATATTAAATCAATTACTTCTAACGGGGTAGAACAACTCCTCGTAAGGGTCAGTAAAGCCCTTGATAAGGCCGGCATACCTTAATATGGTCATCGGCGGGCAGGCCGTCCTTCTCTATGGCACGCCTCGCCTGACCAA
>JBBTIZ010000091.1:0-2925 GCA_038059695.1 Planctomycetota bacterium | reverse complement strand
ATATGGTCATCGGCGGGCAGGCCGTCCTTCTCTATGGCACGCCTCGCCTGACCAAGGATATTGATATTACCCTCGGAGTAGATGTGGACCGCCTGTCGCAAGTATTAACGATAGTAAAGCAACTTAACCTGAAGATTCTCAAACCAAATTATCGCAACTTCGTTGCCCAGACAATGGTGCTGCCTTTAGAAGACAGCAAGAGCAAATTCAGGGTGGATTTTATCTTCTCATTCACGCCTTATGAGACGCAGGCCATCAAGAGGGCAAAGAGAGTAAAATTCGGCCGGGCAGTTGTCAGATTTGCCTCTTTAGAGGATATTATCATCCATAAAACCTTCTCAGGCCGGCCCAAGGACATAGAGGATGTCAGGGCAATAATCATCAAGAATCCTAATTTTGACCGCCGTTATATAAAGAAATGGCTCAAGGAATTTGATTCCCAGCCGGAGGCGAGGCTCGCCAAAAGCGGCCAGCCCGAGAGCGGGCAGGAATTACTGAAGACATTTATCAGGGTCTCTCAGAAGTAAGTAGACAGTATAAAGGCCGGACCATCTCCCACGGGACGAGCAGAAGCAATTCCTAATAAATAATATTTTCTATCGCAAATTACACGCTGAGGATTGTCTAATATATTAGAGCCAGTAGGAACTAAATGACGTATGGCGCCCTTATGGCGCTCACTGGCTCTTATCCCGCACATAAGGTATATGCGGGATTAGCGATAAGATTATCTTGATGCTGTTCCGGTAAAGTTATATACTTAATCTGCATCATTGATTTATACTCGCTGTGTTTTCAGTAATCGGAATATAGCCTTAATAGATTTATGCGAATAGCCAAGAAGACAAGCGGAATCACCTCGTTACTCATTGCGGGTATCTTTCTTGTTTCCTGTTCATCTAACCAGACCATAGAAGCCGTAAAACCAATTTCAGCAGTTCTTACGTCAGCCACTAAAACGGTAACACCTAAAGAAGAGGCGTTTGATACTCACCTGAACGACCTGATTAGGCAATTGGGGGATTATGACATTAAGAAACAGGAATCGGCATATCAGGAGATTCTGGATTTCATTAATCGGTTTATTAAAGAGATTGAAAAGAACCAGGACTATAAATCGCCGGAGTTGGACTATCTGCGCCACGCCTTGAAGGATGCCTCTGAAACCGGGCAGGTGGTGGATGTAGCGCGACAATCACGCGCCTTGCGGTTATATGCGCTGATAAAGCCCAAAATAAGAGTCCATCCGGACATATTAAAACTCTACCCTGACATACTTGAGAAATTGGAAGTGAACGAGGAAGGCCGGACCGAAATAATGGAGTGGCTGGAGATTCAGAATAAGGATATACAAATGAAATCAATCCCACTATACCGGGCGCTCCTTAAATCATCCCGTGACTATATACGCTACAGGTTATTAGAGGCATTGCTTGAGTTAGGAGGCATAAAAGAACTATCGCCTGTCCTTAAAGAACTTAAGGATAAAGATGAGAATATCCGGCTGGAAGCGATACAATTGGTGGAGGAATTGGGAGATGCTTCGGTGTTGAAAGACGTTTTGCCGTTACTCAAGGATAATAATCAGCAGATAAGAATTTCCGCTATTAATTATCTTGTAAGGATTGGTGATAAATCAATTATAGATGATTTACGCCCTTTAACCAAGGATGACGATGCATTGGTGCGGCTTGGTGCTCTCTCCGCGCTGGAGCAATTAGGTTACCCATATCTGATGGAAGACGTATTGCCGCTTTTTAATGATGCCGATTCACATATCAGGGCGTGGGCCATTAATATTATATGGAATAAAGATGACAAATCAATTATACCGGACATCTTGCCTCTGGCAAAATATAGCGACCCTTTGGTCCGAATGAAACTGGCTACCTGGCTGGTTGGGATGAGTTATCAGAAGAATGAGATGGCATTACTGCCTGAGGAGAACTTTGTTTCCTTGCTGGCTGACGGGAATCAGGATATCAGAGAAGGAGCCATTAGAATTATAAGAAATTCCGGAGATAAGTCGTACATAAAGGATTTATTGCCATTGATTGATGATACTGATGTGGATATCAGGAGTGATGCGATTTATACGCTTGGTATATTAGGCGATATATCCCTCAAAGAAACCATTCTGGCCAAGATGAAAGACAATGACCCCCTTGTCCGGTTGATTACTATCCGGGCGCTTATTAAGCTGGGAGGCCCGGCAATGGTCAAAGAGCATGATATCCTGAATACATTATTGAACATGCTTAAAAATGAGCGGACTGTAGAACTTACTATCTATACTCTGGAGGAATTAGGGGACAAGACGGTTATTAAAGACCTGCTTCCGCTTATGAAAGATAAAGAGCCAAGAATTGTGCTGGAAACTGCCAGGGCGCTTATCAAATTAGGCGGCCCTCTGATTATAAAAGAGCGTGGGCTTCTTGGGGATATTTTGCCGATACTCAAAGATGATAGAGATATTAATGAATATCGTCGGGGCGAGGCCGCGCAGATAATCAGCAGATTAGGCGATAGCTCGCTGGTTAAAGACCTTTTGCCGTTACTGAATGATAAAAGCGACTATGCCAGGAGCCAGGTTATTCAGGCATTAGGGGAATTAGGAGATAAATCAGTTATCAAGGAATTATTGCCTTTAGTTTCTGAAGGTAATAGCCCTGAGGCAAGATTAGAGTCCGCTCTAATGATTCTTAAATTAGGAGGCCCTTTGGCTATAAAAGAATATTCGGTTGCCAAGAGTTTACTGTCTTGTCTTCACAATGTAAGCGAAGATGTTCAAGCAGACACCCTGACAACATTGGGTAGATTAGGGGATAATTCCATTGTCAAAGAACTCCTGCCATTGCTTCAACATAATAACGAAAAGGTCAAATGGAGCGCGGCCTGGGCGCTTACGCAACTAAATGATATTCG
>JBBTIZ010000090.1:23086-35640 GCA_038059695.1 Planctomycetota bacterium | reverse complement strand
GTTGCCGCTGGATATAGCCCTCGTATTTGGCCTCAATCTCCACCTGTTCCCTGACCTCATCGGTCAGGCCCAGATTACGCAGAGCATCTGACTTACGCTCCAATTCCTTTAACGTAATTTCCGGCTGTTTGAGCAGTGTCTTGAAGCTCTTGTGCTCTCGGAACGTCTTGCCCAATATATTGAATGTCTTTTTTATAAGTTCTTCCTTGATGGCTAATCTCTTTTTGAGTTTCTTATCAAGCAATCCTAATTTGTCGGCATAAGGCATCAGGCGCCGGTCCGCATTATCAGAACGCAAAAGCAGACGGTATTCGGCCCGCGAGGTGAACATCCGATACGGCTCAGTCGGTCCGAGCGTGACCAAATCATCTATCAGGACGCCGATATACGCCTCATCACGTCCGAGAACGAAAGGCGGCTCGTTACGAATCTTTAACACTGCATTAATACCAGACATCAGCCCCTGGGCCGCGGCCTCTTCATAACCACTTGTCCCGTTTATCTGACCGGCCACGAAAAGATTCTCTATCGTCTTGGTCTCTAATGTTGTCTTTATCTGGTGCGGCAGAACCACGTCGTATTCTATGGCATAGCCATAACGGATGAATTTAGCGTTTTCTAATCCTTTAATAGAATGGACCATTTCCTCCTGGACATCCTTAGGCAAGCTGGTAGAGATTCCGTTGCAATAAACCTCAGGAACCTTACGACCTTCCGCCTCAAGAAAGACCTGATGCTGTTCCCGGCCGGCGAATCTGACTATCTTATCCTCAATGGAAGGGCAGTATCTCGGACCAATTGCCTTAATCTGTCCGGTATAGAGCGGCGCCCTATCAAGATTCTTCTTGATTATCTCGTGCGTCTTATTATTAGTATGCGTGATGTAACAAGGAATCTGCTTCTGAATAATCTTTTCAGTAGAAAATGAAAATGGTTTGGGTAATTCATCGCCTGGCTGTTCTATCAGGCCGGAGTAATCTATGCTCTTGGTATCCAGCCGGGGCGGTGTGCCGGTCTTGAGCCGGCCTAATTCCAGGCCGAGTTTGGTTAAACTGGCTGAGATATTCTCGGCGGATGGCTCGTTAATCCTGCCGCCCGGGAATTTATCGTCTCCGATATGAATCAGCCCTTTCATAAATGTGCCGGTGGTAATAATAACTGACTTGGCGGAATATTCTAATCCCCCTATCTCCCCCTTTGTAAATCCCCCCTTACCCCCCTTTGACAAAGGGGGGCTGGGGGGATTAAGAGAGATTGTAGAAGTTATACCTTTAACACCGATAACTTTATCATTCTCAACAAGAATATCCGTAACCATTAATTCTTTCAGGATGAGGTTATCCTGATTCTCCAGCACCTTTCGCATATAGAGATGATATTGTTTCTTATCGCACTGAGCGCGGAGTGATTGAACGGCCGGGCCCTTGCCGGTATTAAGCATCCTGAACTGGATACCGGTGGCATCAGTGGCTTTGGCCATCTCTCCGCCCAGGGCATCAATCTCACGGACTAACTGCCCTTTAGCAAGTCCGCCGATAGCCGGATTGCAGGACATCTGGGCAATGGTATCAAAGGAAATGGTCAGGAGCAGGGTCTTGCAACCCATTCGGGCTGAGACAAGAGCGGCTTCTATTCCGGCGTGCCCGGCGCCGACTACGATGATATCATACATAATAAGTATCATACCAATCATCTTTAACGGGGTCAAGATTTCCCTATAACTAGTCAATTATATCACCACTGGCGCCGAAGCGCCATGGCGCCCTAATGGCGCCAAAAGACACTCTACGAACCCTGACGCCCGTACGGGCGGAACGGGCAAAACACACAAAGTTAGGCGGGAAAATTAGCACCTTCAGCCCTATTTTTGACTAAAATCCCTCATAAAATTGTGTCAGGGGGAGGGGGGATGGTGGGAGGTAGGACCTCCGGCCCATATTAGGCATACTCTCGGCTCTACGGAGGCATACTCTCGGCTCTACGGAGGCATACTCTTGGCTCTACGGAGGCATACTCTCGGCCCTTCAGAGGCATACTCTTGGCTCTACGGAGGCATACTCTTGGCCCTTCAGAGGCATACTCCCGGCGCTACAGAGGCATATTCCCGGCGCTATATAGGCATACTCCATAGTGCCGGATTAGCGTATGTCACCCATAATCATACACACAGTATAGCGTACCCTTATATGCTATAGGCGCTCCGGAGTGTGCATGAACACTATACCTTATCTGGGGGTGGAAAAAGAGGATTTTTGTTTGCCCCGTTAGAAATAGGGCATCCCATAGGGATGACCGTTTTACTGCAGAAGATTGAATTAACAGGGATTTATTTGCCATACCAGATAGATTTTTCTAATACTTATATCAATTATTTCTAACGGGGTTGAATTTCTACGAGACCCTATGTCATTCCCATCCCGCTTGTCATTCCCCGTACGGGGAATCCAGCGAGATAAACTCCGTCCCACCCTATCAGGAAATGTTACTTTCATCGTGATTTACGATAACTCATTAAAATTAATGCGTTATATCATCAAGGTATGACTTTGACCCATGTCCAACTGCTCCGGTTGTAGTCACAACTGCTCCGGTTGTAGTCACAACTGCTCCAGTTGTAGTCACAACTTGGTAATCTGGGAGTAATCTGGGGACAGAGTAATCTGGGGACACAATACTAGTTTTCCTCCTGTTTAACATTGGCTGGACGACCGCCTGGTCTTGGCCTAAAAATACGATTAAATAACTGTTCCAGTTTCTTTATAAAATTATCACTGCCCAGCGGGCGGCCGGTTGATTCGTGCTTACGCAAGGCATCCATCTCGTCTGCCGATGGTTCATCCGTTAAGAACGCTCTCCAATCATCCCTCATTTCCAAAAGCGGCTTGGTAATTACCAGCCGGTCGTCCTTTCCTTTTAGATGGGCCGCCGCGCTTGACCAGGCATATTCTTCCGGTTTCCGCACCAAGCCGGCCCTAATCGGATTCAATTCTATATATCGTGCGGCAACCAATAGGTATCTCTCGTCCATTGGAAACGAGGCGAACCGCCCCTGCCAGAGATAGCCGCGCCACTTCTCCCGGAAGTTTATCATCCGAGTATAGCGCCGGTGGGCTTCGCCAATACCCTTAGCTAAGCTATCTTCTGCCTGCGGTAACGCAATCAAATGCACATGATTGGGCATCAGACAATAAGCCCAGATTTCCACGCCTGCCTTCCGGCACCATTCAGCCAGCAATTCCAAATAGGCATCATAGTCATCGTCTCTGAAAAATACCTGCTGTCTGCGGTTACCCCTTTGTGTAATGTGATGCGGCCCTGTGCGAGTTAACGAGCACTGGTCGGAAGCAGGCCGCATAGGCGGCCGCGCACCGGGCACATTCCCGGAATAACAACCCTGGCTAATCGTGCCATAGTGTTATTATTGTAACTTATTATTTAGGAGTGTGCAATAAATTAACTAGTATTGTGTCCCCAGATTCCTAATAAAGAGCGCCCTGGATGTCAAGTAACATCTGCATTAGAAAATATGTGGTCTGTCCCCAGTCCAAAACAGTAGACGGTAGACCAGTAGACAGTTTACCCCAGTTGCCGACCCGAATTTCGCTCATTTCTGTTCAGGTTTATCCGGGTTTTTCGTCTTCTGTAAAAGGTGTTCGTCTTCTATTCTAGTCGTCTTTTTTTCTAGCTCAGTAACTCTATCTGTAAGTATTTCCATCTGCATTTCCATATGTTTTCGTTCGTGGGCTATTTCAGAAAAGACAAACAACAAATAATATAGAAATCCTATTATTAATAGCGCCTTGGATAATAATATTAACGTTTCCTTGAAACTAAGCAATCTACTCTTTTCAAACCTTATTTGAGTTGCCAAAAACCGAGATACTAATCGTATGAAATTCATAGAACAATATCCTCCTTCATTTTACCACTCATCAAGATCATTATACAGGGGACTAACTTTTATCGTTTCTGTATGTCCTTTGTATATTCCATAGATATTCCCTTTAAGAAAATCATTTTTCAATCTAATACTAAAGCAAGCATTAATGATCGCCTTACCTAATCCATAATTAATGCCCGGTGACACACACCTTGGCTCCTATCCCTTTATTTACGCTATTTCTATGGTGCTGTTTTCCTCAAACCGCATTTAACCCGAAATAAGATATTCCGCTATTTGCACCGCATTCAACGCCGCGCCCTTACGGAGATTATCCGAAACCAGCCAGAGGTTTACCCCATTAGAGTTAACGGTCGCCTTGGGCGACCTATCTCTAACGGGGTTAATTCCGTTCCTAAGTGTCTGGTCCAAACGGATTCTACCCACGAATACTTCATCCTTACCTGCAACATCAATCGGCATCGGGTATAAGCCCTTTTTAGGAACATCAATAACCTTAATACCCTTTACCCGACTTAACAGATTCCGAACCTGGGCAACAGTTACAGGTCTAACTGTCTCTATATTAACCGACTCGCTGTGGCCGCAATAGACCGGAATCCGGACACAGGTAGCGGTTATCTTTATGGAATAATCATTGAGTATCTTGCGGGTCTCCTGAATCATCTTGATTTCCTCGCCGGTATAATCACCCTCGCAGAACGAATCAATCTGGGGAATGGCGTTAAAGGCATACCAAGTGCGGAGTGCCCCGCCTTTGGCGGGATAAACTCCTTGCGGAGTGCGGAGTAATAATTGTTTGGTCTGCTCTTCCATTTCTTGCACTGCTTGCAATCCGGCGCCGGAGACGGATTGATAGGTTGAGACGACCACTCTTTTCACTTTCGCATAATCATTGAGCGGTTTTAAGACCATGGCCAGAGGCGTGGTTGAACAATTAGGACTGGCAATAATCATGGGGAAAGATGAAAGATGAGAGGTAAGAGATGATAGTTTTTGGTTATTATCTTTCATCTTTTTTCTTTCATCTATCATCTTTTTTTCAATTGCCTGTGCATTAATCTCCGGAATAACCAGCGGCACATCTTTATTCATCCTGAATGCGCTGGATTTGTCAATGACCACTGCCCCGCTCTTGACCGCTATCGGCGCCCATTTCTTGCTGATTGAACCATCCACAGCAAAAAAGGCAATGTCTATATCTTTGAACGACTTATTATTAATCTCTTGAACCTTAAACCTGGAACTCTTGAACTTAATATACTTCCCTACAGAGCCGGCTGAAGCGAACAGCCGTAATTCACTTACCGGAAACCTACGCTCATCCAGTATTTTGAGCAATTCCAGCCCGACAATGCCCGTGGCGCCTAATATGGCGATATTATATCTGTTCATGTCTGTAGTAGGTATTAGTCAAAAGTTTTCATTCTTTCCGTCTGTCATTCCCGTGCAAACGGGAATCCAGTATTAAATTGTCTGGATTCCTGCTTTCGCAGGAATGACACTTTTCAGACATCTTATTATACAATATTTAGAATGCTTTATCAATATATTGATTTACTATTGAGGAATGAGCCACCAGTTGAAGGCGACGATAGCAAGCATTGCGAGTATAGAGTATAGAGTATAAAGTATAGAGAACCTCTTTAAATTCCTCAGGCGGTAGACCAAATAGA
Organism: Planctomycetota bacterium; assembly: GCA_038059695.1. Lineage (GTDB taxonomy): Bacteria > Planctomycetota > MHYJ01 > JACQXL01 > JACQXL01 > JACRIK01. The sequence goes on along the minus strand of JBBTIZ010000090.1, from coordinate 30,063 downwards.
TTGAATATAACAGCCCGACAATCATCACCGGTCCGGCTATATATTGGAGCGTGCCGACATCAAAGAACGGCTTAGCCAGATGCCCGGCTGTGCCGAAGAGATTCCAGGACAGACCGAACGGGTCTGAGATAAGCGGCATTATTTCTTCTATCCTGATATTCAGGAGTTTCAGGGTATTAGCCAGATGGTTAAACAATGCGATAGGTAAAAAGGTATAGGCAACGACAGATAGATTTGTCCGACAAATACGCGATAAGGCATAAAAGAGGAATAAAAGAATAAGAACTAACATCAGTATCAAGAAGAATAAAGAAATGATTTCGGGCAATGCTAATTTAGCCAAGGACCAATCTACTATGCGGAAATAAATACTGCTTATATTCATTGCGCCGAATATGGATAAGGCCAGCATCGTCACAATCATAAATATCTCGCTGAATGATAACAACCTGAATTTCAACAGGTCTGCGGCGGGTGGCCTGATATTCAGGGCGACATTGTCATTCGGGCAGGTCTTGATGCACTCGGTGCAGAGGATACAATACAGATTATCGTCCATCGTGCCGGGGTATTCAAAGACCGGACATGCTTCGCCTTTTTCATTGCCCTTGATGCAATCTTTAGTCAGGCATTTCCGGCAGGTATTCTTATCAGCGCTGCGCAGTTCCAGCGGCGCAAAGAGTCCGTATAACCCGCAGATGGCGCCGACCGGGCAGCCGTAACGGCAGAATGATTTACGTTGGAAGAATAACACGGAAATAAATGTGATACCAAAAATAATCATTGCCAGATAGGCAATAATCCGCGCATTGTTAGCCAGTCCTATGGCATACTCCAACCAAATAATTAACAGGAAGAAAATTATGGCAATCCAGAGATTACGAAATATCCCGGGAACGCGGAATTGGGCATTAGGCAGGCGTAAAATATACTGTATCCATTCGGCCAGGGTATTCCAGGGGCAGACCAGGCACCAGATTTTGCCTCCAATAATCGCTGTGAACGAGATAAAGACCAGCCAGATGACGCCGACCGTAAGATTAACAGGATTCCTGTAGATATTACCGAATAACCCGCTGAAAATTATCAGGAAAAAGGCCAGGACAAATGGCAGGCGGATAATAAAGATAAACACCGGGCTGGTCAGCAACCGATGGATAAATCTGTATTTAAGGATATTCATACTTCAAAAGGCGGTATGCAGCCGGCAGCATATAGGCGTTTAACTGCGCCATCCTCTCTTCAAGCAGGCAAAAGCAACAGCCAGCAGAATTGTTATCCCAAAGGCAATGAGGAAAAAATAAGATGGTTTAGGCGAGCCAATCTGAATGGATATTTCGGCTGAGATTGGTTTGTTATCAGCGCCGGTGGCGGCTATGGTAAGTTTAGCGCGCACCGGGTTATCATAGCGATATCTCAAGGTTGACGCGCCGGTGTAATCAGGTTCCAGGATGAATCTCTGCGGCGCCGGACAATCATCGGTGGATAACCATATTCCCTGCTCAGCCCGGACCGGCCGTTTTATCAGGGAATTTTCTATATAAAATGTGAGGTCAACCGTATTGGAATCCAGGTCAACCGCCGTAACATAGAATGTATAATCGCCGCTGGAAACCACCTCATCTTTAAATGGATGTAAAGAGATTATTTTTAGGTATTCCCGCTGATTAAGGTTAACTACCCCCTGACAACCGCACTTGAGGCACATTTTGTGAACTCCTACCTGCCTGCCGCGCTCCGCTTGGCGCAGGCAGGTCTATAATTTACCCCGTTAGAGATAGGAAACGCTTCAACCGATTCTTGAGATAACGCTTACCCATTCCGGTTTTTAGATATTTTTCTCGTGTTATCGCATCATATTTATTTAACCACGCTTCGTAATATACAAGTTCGAATGGTCCTCTATTTTTAGTTGAGATAACCTTGTTATTATTATGCTCTTTGAAGCGTTTCCGTAAATCATCGGTATATCCTGTATAGCATCTTCCGTGTTTTCGGCTTCTTATAACATAAACATAAAACATAGCATCTCTAACGGGGCTTACCACAGCGGCAGCGGCAAAAGGTGCTCCATAATCCACATAAAGACATTGTAGTCATTGTCTGCGGTAACCTTGGTAATCAGCGGGGTTTCATTGACGTCAACCACGAAACCCAGCGAACTGATGATATAATTACGGACCTGGGGGTTGGTCTCGTCATCATATAATTTGACCATATCGCTGATGATATCCTGGCCGCCAATCAGGCCGGCCGAATGAATCGCATGCTGGCGCAGGGCCGCCATTTCCTTCTTGTCAAAGTGCTTGCGGAGCATCGGAATGACCGCCTCATCCCTGGCCCCCAGCATAGACAAAGCCACGGCCATATTAGTATAGGCAATGTTAGTCGTCTTGCTGCCGACATCCTCCCACTTCTTCTTGATAACCTCCACGGCTTTATTGTCCCCTATCATTCCTAAACTCAGGGTCAGGTGGGCCGCCAGAATCGGGTCAGTGGTCTTGTCCAGCAAATCGGTAATAATCTGTACTGATGAGGTATCCTTCAAAAGCCCCAGGGCAATGGCCGCCGCGCCTTTAATCAGAGGCCGTTTGGTCTTGGTAGCAATAATCTTCTGCAATTCCGGGATGGCCCGCTTATCGCCGTTCAAACCCATAGCCAGGACAATCATTCCATCCACCTGCGGGTCTTTGGCATTCTGGTAAGCATTCAGAAGCAACGGATAAACCCCCTTATCCGGTATCTGGCTTAATGAAATGGCCGCAAATCCCCGGACCGACAAATCACGGTCTGATAATAACTGGCTCAGCGGATTAAGGGCTTCAGGCAGTTTGGTTGTGCCCAGGGCAATAGCCACGCACTCCTGGACATCCTTATCCTTATCATCCAATGACTTCTTTAACTCGTTCACGGCCTCCTTGGTGCCGATTCTCCCTAAGCCCAAGGCCGCATAAGCCCGAATCTTGCGGTCATATTTCTCGCCCTGGTAAAGCACACCGCTCTGGATAAGTTTGGCCAGAACCGGAACGGCTGATGCCTCTTTAAGATTACCCAGCGACAGGGCCGCGGACGCCACGACCTCATCCTTATCCGTCTGGTGAGCGCCATCAGTTGGCGCCCGAAGCGCCACGGGAACGGCGCCACCGGCTAACTCCTTCAATACCTTAATCACCTCTTCGTTATTCTTAACATAGCCCAACCCCAGGATGGCATAGGCCCGATTTATCTCGGTCTCCTGCTTATTGACGGCTATCTCTTTTAAGACAACGGCATTAACCGCATCGCCCATCAGGCCCATGGCAAATACAATATTATTTTCTACATACAACTGATTCTCATCATAAAATGCCTTCTTGAGGATGGCATTAACCTTGTTATCGCCCATCTTGCTCAAGCCCTGAGCGGCCGCCACCCGGACATAGAGGTCTTTATCGTGCAGCGCCTTGTTAAAGAGATTGAAAATCTCGTCGTATTCCTTGGCCACGTTAACATAACCGTCGTTTGACTTCTTGATGAATTCCACGGGCGTCCGAAACTTGAGATACTTAACCCGGTTACGGGTCCACCAGACCTCCCAGGGCTCGACTACGCCTAATAAATTAGTGGTGTTACCCAGGGTCATATCCTGGAGCCGGGGCTGGAGACCGAAGCCCAATGCCGGGCGGGTGATAGATGCGCCTGCCCCGCTTGACCTGGAAGAACGGGTAGGGCCGCCGGGCGAAGGGGCATTTGGAGTTGGATTTGGATTACCTGGATTATAGGGAGCCGGTCCACCGGTAGCTGGCGGTGGTGTTGGAGACGTTGGTCTTGTATCATCCGGCGCTGCCGCAGGCGGCGGGGTTGCCGGTGTATCCTTGGGCGCATCGGGCGCTTTGGGTGTCTCGGGCGCTTTGGGCTGCTCAGCCGGTGGCCTGGGCTGTTCCTTGGGTTGCTCAGGCGGTTTGGGCTGTTCCGCGGGCGGCGCAGGGTCAGGCGGTTTAGGTCTTGGCCTGTTATAACCACCATGCGGCGGCGGCGGGGTGGGACACCAGCCGTAAGTATCTATTGCTGTTATACCCAGACATAAAAATATGGCTGTAACAAATATGGCGACTAAATTTTTACTCATATATTCCTCCTCCTTAAATTAACTTCGTAACTCCTGCCACACATTCGCTACGCTCAGTGTAAACTCCAGTACAAAGAATTCGCAGTTTACCCTGAGGCATAAGCCGAAGGGTGCCTCAGTGTCTTAGTGGCTAATCCTCTTTCCTAATATATAGAATGTTTGAGACACCCGAAAAACTGCATCCCTTATAAAAATTATTCGTGCCTGAAACCCTCTCCCTCTTATTACTCCCCCTTAGTGAGCGCCATAAGGGCGCTCCCGCCTTGCGGGACAGGCATGGCGTGGAGTTTATGGCGCCCAAGGCGCCAGCGCCAGAAGCCACAAAGGACACAACCCCCTTAATCCCCCTTTGCCCGTTCCGGGTTCTCGCCCTGCCCTTCGGGGTTCTCGTCCAGAGACCCCTCAGGGTCGTGGGAAGAACCCGTCAGGGTTCGTAGGGTTAAGGGGGACTTATTTTAGCATATTGCTCCACCCCGACCTTGAATAAATCGCCGCCGTGCATATCATTGGCCACGGTCACCGGGAAATCCTTGACCTCTAACCTCCGAACGGCCTCGGCGCCCAGGTCGTCGTAGGCAATCACCTCGGCCTTGATAATCCGTTCGCTCAAGAGCGCCCCGGCACCGCCTACAGCCACGAAATACACGGCCTTATACTTCTTCATCGCCTCTAACACCGCCTCGGACCGCTGACCCTTGGCAATGGTGGCCTTCAATCCCAGTTCCAATAAAGTCGGCGTGTAAGGGTCCATCCGGTAAGCCGTAGTCGGACCGGCCGAGCCGATAACCTGACCCGGTTTGGCTGGCGTGGGACCGACATAATAAATCACCGCGCTCTTAAGGTCAAAAGGCAGTTTGGGCGGGCGTTTTTCAGTTCGGGCTGATTGGATTTCGTCAAAGATGCGCTTATGGGCCGCATCACGGGCTGTGTAGATTACTCCGGAAAGCAAAACCTTGTCGCCGATATGCAGTTTCTCCACCACCTGGTCAGTCAATGGTGCTTGCACTGAGTGAAACGACTGTGTCTGGACTTCCATAATATGATAAATCGTAAATAACAAGCCTGAAAAGTCAAGGAAAATAGACATAGATTTCGCCACTGGCGCCGAAGCGCCATGGCGCCCTTATGGCGCCAAAAGAGCACAAAGTCCACCAAGGAAAACCTTTACTTCTTCATCACCTGAACATCCAGATGCATATCCGCATAAAATAGTTTATTCGACCGGCCCAGGTATTCTTCCGGACGCACCTTGGTTACCCGATGGGTGATTTGACAGCGCGACTTGAGATGGTCAGCCATCTTCTGCCCCAAAAACGATTCGTAAATGCGGTATTTGATATCCGCAATCTCAAGCGAATCATCCGGCACTATGCTGTCCGGATGAACCACGAAATCAATATGCGACGATCCGCCTGAAGAAAATGGGACAAATTCTTTCCGGGCGAATTTATTTATCAGGCGATTAATCGCATCGTTTTCCGCTCTGATAACCCTATCCGCATATCGCCTGTCAATAATGTTAGCGGCTGAATGCATTAACTGGTTATGGAGTTTCATCCGGAATTCATTGACCCGGGCCGGCGTGGTCAGGCAGACCGACTGATTGATAGTTATTTCATCCTGCGGCCTAGCTAATGACGATGCCTTTAGCTGGCCACAGAGATATGCCTCGGCCAGCGCAAAAGCACCTCTACCCTGCCCTTGAATCGGACCAAGAAAACGCCAAGCGCCGAAGGTCATCTTCAGGGCATATTCGGCCGCGCTAAACGATAGACTATCTTTTATCCGCTTGGCCGGAATACCTTTAACCGTCCGGTAAGCTCTTTTGACATTATTAAAATATTTCCGGGCGGTCTTTCTGTCGTGGAATCGGGCAATCAGTTTATCCATAATAGCTTGCTTATCCCGACCGCTGCGTGTGACAAAATCCGGGTTGATATATTCATCAATGAGCCGGATAACCGGCCGGCCTAATTTCCTACGGAAGGTCGCGGCATCTGGAATTGACTTAAGCAATGACTTGCCGGTAGATTTTATCACCCGGTAATAGCTTTCCGCCCAGTGCCGGGCTTGCTCTATCGGGAATTCATTAACCCCGGGCAAGAATACCCTTAGCGCGCAAATAGCCTCATTTTCCATGAAATCGTATCCTTCCAAAAACTGTTCTTATAACTTATTATATAACTATATATTGTGTCAAGCAAATCAGAGGGGGTGGGGAAGGTGGGTAGGTAGGATGGTAGATGCCAGTATATTAGATTATAGATGCCAAGTAACTGGATTGTAGACGCCAAGTATCTGGATTATAGATGCCAATTAGCGAGATTGTAGATGCCAAGTAACTGGATTATAGATGCCAATTAGCAACGTTGTAGATACCAAGTAACAGGATTATAGATGCCAATTAGCAACGTTGTAGATGCCAAGTAACAGGATTATAGATGCCAATTAGCAACGTTGTAGATGCCAAGTAACAACGTTGTAGATACCAAGTAACAGGATTATAGATGCCAATTAGTAACGTTGTAGATGCCAATTAATTGGATTATAGATACCGATTAGCAACGTGGTAGATGCCAATTAGCAGGATTGTAGATACCGACAACGATACTTTGTACCCGGTCTGAACGCAGAATTGATTTTTAGAAAATGGCTGGCTAAGATGGGCTTAAATACTGGATTACAGCGGGTAGGGACTGTCCCCCATTAAGAAAGACCCGGAATGAGTTTATCAGACGATATATTGTTATCAACTTTCGCCGTGAACTTTCTAACGGGGTGAAGGATTGCGGTCGCTGCAAAGCGATGCCTTGAATCCCTTATTACATAAGGGTTACAAGGCGTTTTATGGGGGGGGGGGGGGGGGGGG
>JBBTIZ010000090.1:0-23076 GCA_038059695.1 Planctomycetota bacterium | reverse complement strand
CCCCCCCCCCCCCCCCCCCCCCCCCCCCCCCCCCCCCCCCCCCCCCCGCGTTCCGAATAATAAATTATTAATCTCTATCATGGCGTCCTCTGAATTACACTTTACTTCGGTGGTTCCTCTGGTTTTATAGGATTACTCATACTTTCCTCTACCCAGGATTTGATGTCGTTAATAATCTTCTGTTTGGCCTCCGGGGTTTGCTTTTCCATATATTCGGAGAAATATTCGCCTGCGGGGAGTTCTACTGGAAATGGTTTTTCGGCTTTGCTAAACATTCGCTGCAGAATCTCCACCGCCGCGTCCTGATAACGATAGAATTTAGAAGGAATCTTGTCTTCGTCAACCGCAATAATCGGCCTGCGGTCTTCAAGGATGTTAAGTATCGCCGGCACTGCAGGAACACCTATTTCTAATAATTTAGCACCGAATAATACAGGTTCGACACCGCCTATCATTTTGCCCCCAAGCATATTATTCCCGAATTCTATCGTATATTTTCCGTTTAATGCATAAAAATAAGAATATCTCAGGCAATGAATATAGGCATTAATTTTTTCGTCAATTGGTAACGTGTTATAGGCACCCCGATAAAATACATCATTGTCGTGTACTAAAGTTGTCGAGTCAACTATATGGTATTTATCATAAAAGTCTTCATCTTCTTTCTGCATCTGTGTGATAAGGTTAAAAGTTTCCTGATAATGTTGCCAGAATGAAGATGTTGGACATTGCCTGACAAGTTCACTGAGATTTATAATCATGTCGTGATAATACCGCCTAGAAGAAAATACCGAATCCTCGTATGGCTTCATCCATCTTTCCTGACCCTCAATATCTCTCAGCAAATTATCAGAGGGTAACTCAGCGTATTGTTTCCTAAGCGATTCAAGAAATTCACTTACTTGTGCAGGATAGCGTTCTCGTGGAGGAAATGCTCTATATATTTTCTCTATGCTATCTAATTTCCACCTCCCGGCACCACCCTCAAGTTCTATTGTTTTTTCTATTTTCCTTTTAATAATTGATTTAGGTTTGAAAGATTCTATGACTGGACGATAGAATAATTTCTCCGTTTCAGTCGGCTGATAATCCTGTTTTGGGGCAGTGGTTTTAAGAACTTCAGATGATACGCTTTTTGTAAGTGGTTGAATGGTAGCCATATCAGCGTGCGAAATTGGCTCTTGCGTCTTTGTTATCTGGCTATCAGCAATTGGGTTATGTGTAGAAATAGATTCCTGTAATGGTTTGTGTGAATAATAGTAACTATATCCCAGAAAGACAAGAAACCCTATTAATCCCAACCCAATAAATATATATTTCTTTTCTGTCATGGCGCAGGAACCCATCTTGGTTTTGTCGCCAGGTTAATAGTACTATCCCTAACCCTTCCCTGAGCATCATGATAAATAGTGAGAGTATATGTCCATTCCCAATAGCCAAGACGTACCCAATAACCATAATGGTCTATCGTCCATATCTCAGTTCTAAGAGTATAAGTTATTGTCTCTACTGCATTAGCCAGAGAAGGGTCGACACCTTTCGATATAGACTCGCCAGGAAAATCTGTCATAACATCATGTGTTGGTCCTGGAAAAACAACATTTGTTTCAGGTGTCACTTCTGGCAGAGGTGTAACAGACGTACCATCAGGATATTCAGTCGTAATTATTCTGGTTATGACTTGGGTATTACTAATCACTATGGAAGGAGATACGGCACAAGCAACATCTATAACAACGGCTTTGCCATAATGATTAGTAGGTGGCGCAGAAGCAGAGGGCGATATACTAGTCCCGTTTTTTCCTGCAGACGGCGCCTGGAAAAAGGTAATGGTAATCGCATTACCTGTCTTAGTAATAGAGGCGGTCGCCACTGGTGTTAATGTTATTGTGCCGCCGCCTATAATTTTTATAGTAACTCTGCTATCAGCGGTCTTTGTTATTACTAACGCTCCAATCTTTGTAGGTGATACAGGTCCTACTCTCCATGTATCAGACGGAAGCGTTTCATTTCGTTTAGAGGACAAGGTGGAAGAGGGCGTATAGGTGCTTCCGCCAAGTTGCGGAGTACTATCAGGTATCTTTCCGCTCCCTATTATATATAAATCGGTCAAACTAAGTGGGAATATTGCCCCGCTGTAGAATGTTTCCAAAGATACCGGCGTGGTTAGATAGGCGCTGGTCAGCAATTGTCTTACGGTTATATCAACATAACCATTATTAAGGTCTAATGTGCCAATGGATGGATTGGCTGTGTCCTGGGTAAAATAGAGTGTCCCAAAATCCACTCCATTGACTGTAATCGGAGTGCCGACAATATCGGAATTAAGAACCGTAATAGAGGCGATATCAGGGTCGCTCGTTGCTTCTATACGAACATTCATACTGCCTCTTAAAATACTCTCAACATCGCTGCCATCCGCTAAGTGGATAGCAAAGACATTCGGGTCTAATACGGGTGATGATGCCCATTCTGATGCTAAATAAAGTGTCGTTTCCCTGGGTAAGGCAGTTCTTACTTGAAAATTTCTTATATAGTTTAGTAACAATGAGGCGGCGTTTTGTTCAATGGCTTTACCGCTCTGCGCCTCAATATGGTTTGCCATTGCGCCCATCTGGTTTACCGCGGCCTGTGGTTGGCCCCGATTGATGGAATTTTCTACCGCCTCAATCTGTTTGGTCAACGAGTTGTAAATGCCGCGATTCGTGATTTGCCCATCTGCATAAAGCCGGTCTATCACACCATGAATAGCATCTGCGGTAACCGAGACCCTGAATTTAACAGTTTTTTCTGCAAATAACCCCGCCCCATTCATCGCTAATACAACAAAACTATTCTCGCCGAGACGAAGTGTGGTTGCATTTATCTGCGCATTATTTAAAACATCAGATTCATTCAGAGGCAGGTTAGCATTTTCATGCATTATACCGGATTCATTGTCATATACAATATAAGAAATTGGTATTATATCCGCTATTGTGTAAGTATATCCGTTTATCGGAGAGTTTATGATAATTACTGGCGGAGTGGTATCTGATGGTACAATTGTTACCGTGATAAACACCTCTGTATAGGGCGGCCAGCCGTGCGCGCCGGCAATACCCCTAAACCTTAATAGATATCTATGCGTGCCCGCTTCGGTTTGGGTGAAAGAACGTCTTATATCTAATGTATGTCCAAAGACAAAGCCACTACCGACTACAAAAGCACCATCCTGATATAATGCCCATTGATAAATCGGGGCATCTGTATGTGCACTAAGGATAATGTCATAAGATTGATTCGGCGGGACTGTAAAAGGCCCGGATATAGTCACGGTTGAGCCGTATTCCGTTTTGGTCTGACTGTTGTCCTGAGCCCAGGTTAAAGAACTGAGTAATAATAGAAAGATGACAAGGATTGCGGTTAATCCCCGAAATAATCGGGACTTCGCTGCGGCTTCGCCGGTTTTGGCTATGCTACGGTTTTTTTTCTCCATAATATTTCTCCTCTCTTTATAGTTTATGATGGTAATTTGTTAGTTAATAGTATAATAATCCCCTGTCTTTTGTCAAGTAGTTTCTGATATTTTATCTCGGGATAATCTGGGGATACCACAGCACATATCCTATGTAACTATGTAATCATGATGTAATCATGTAATCATGTAATCCATGTAATCCATGTAATCCATGTAATCCATGTATGTAATCCGTGTAATCCCGGTAATCCGGGGACACAATATTAATTTCCTCTTCCCCGAATTATCATACTCCTTAGTATATTCCACCGGATTTGTCAAGGCAAATCATAGCCACAAAGGCACGAAGACAACCCCCTTAATCCCCCTTTATTAAGGGGGAATACCCTCCGCTTCGCTACGGGATAACTCGCTGTAACGAGTAAACTCTAACAGCGAGTAAACACACCCCTACCCCTCTTATTAGAGGTGACTTCATAATCAGATAAATCCGTTAAATCCTGCTTGCACTGAGCGCAACGAATGTGTTGTTTAATTTATTGACCTTATTATAAGCATTTGATATTGATTACCGGTTATGGTCATTGACGTAATTACCCTGTTCCCCGGGATGTTTAAGGGATTCCTGAAGGAGAGCATCATTAAGCGGGCCCAGGCCAAGCGCCTGGTAAAAATCAATCTCCATAACCTGCGGGATTTCGCAACTAATAAACACCATCAGGTGGATGACCGTCCGTTCGGCGGCGGGCCCGGAATGCTCCTGCTAGCCGAGCCGATTGTCCGGGCTTTTGAGCATCTGCAGGCCAACGGACGCAAGGATGCCCATAAGATTATCCTGACCCCGGCCGGTAAGACCTTTTCACAGCCCAAGGCCCGGGCCTTGAGTAAGAAAAAGGGGCTGATTATTCTCTGCGGACATTATGAAGGATTTGACCAGAGAATCTTTGACATTATTAAATTTGATGATATTATATCCATCGGCCGATATGTGCTGAGCGGAGGCGAATTGCCTTCAATGGTCGTGATGGATAGCGTCATCCGGCTGATACCCGGCGTCTTAGGTAACGCCTCGTCAACTGAACAGGAGTCGTTTAGTAAAGGGAGTGAATTGGATTACCCCCAATACACCAGGCCGCGCGATTTCAGGGGCCATTGCGTCCCCGAGGTCCTGGTCTCGGGTAATCACCAGCAGATAGAACGCTGGCGTAAAGGAAAATAATCGCCACGAAGGCACAAAGACACCAAGAAGAATTTAACGGATTGTTTTCTTCGTGCCTTAGTGTCTTTGTGGCAAAGATTTATTTATAGAAAGAGAGTGCATGTATGTTAAACCTGATGTTGGAAATCGAAAAGGAACAGCGCAAGAAGAAGGTGCCCCATTTTGATATCGGAGATATCGTGGACGTCCATATCAAGATTAAGGAAGGCGACCGGGAAAGAATCCAGATTTTTAACGGCGTGGTCATCGGCCGCAAAGGCAGCGGCATCCACGAGACCTTTACAGTGCGCCGAATCGTGCACGGCGAAGGCGTGGAACGAGTATTTCCGGTTCATGCGCCGGTGGTGGTTAATGTCGTGGTCAAGAAACGGGGTCAGGTCCGCCGGGCTAAACTCTATTATCTCAGGGGACGAACCGGCAAATCAGCCAAGGTCAGGGAACAGTTAGGCGCTATACCGGGCGCTGAGACCATGGAAGAAGCCCCGCAGGCAGAAGCGCCGAAGGCGGAACAGCCGAAGGCGCCAGAGAAAACTTCGTAACTTCTGCCACTCCCTATTAGCGAGATCCCGCTTCGGCGGGAGAAGGCACAAAGACACCAAGAATAAATTAATGGATTGTTTTCTTCGTGCCTTAGTGTCTTGGTGGCAAAAGGTTATCCCTGTGCATTTTTCTTATTATGGGCCGAATTATCTCTATAAATAAACCTGAAGACGACCTCAAATTAGACTCTACCTTACGGCCGGCTGATTTCTCTGAATTCGTCGGGCAAGCCAAAATCGTCAGTAATCTAAAAATCTACATCACGGCCGCCCAGAAAAGACAGGAGTCATTGGACCACATCCTCTTTTCCGGCGGGCCCGGACTGGGCAAGACCACCCTATCGTATCTGGTGGCCAGGGAAATGGGCTCCAATATCAAGGTCATCCAGGGACCGTCATTGGAAAGACCGGCTGACCTGGCCGGGATTCTGACCGGGCTGGAGAATAAAAGCGTCCTGTTCATCGACGAAATTCACCGGATTCCGGTGACGGTGGCTGAATATCTATATTCAGCCATGGAGGATTTCCAACTGAATATAATGATAGACCAGGGGCCGCACGCCCGGACGGTGCAACTGACCATTGCGCCATTCACCCTGATTGGCGCCACGACCCGGGAAGGACTGCTGACCGACCCGTTCCGTTCCAGGTTCGGCATATTTGAAAAACTGGAACTCTATCCGGAAAATGATTTGCTCAAGATTATCAAACGCTCAGCCCGGATTCTGAACGTCCAGGGCGATGAAGAGGCCTTAAATCTGATTGCCCGGCGCAGCCGGGGCACGCCCCGGATTGCCAACCAGATTCTCAAACGAATCCGGGACGTGGCCCAGGTCAAGTCCAATAATTTCATCACCCAGGCGATTGCCGAAGAGGGCTTGAAGATGCTGGGCATAGATGAATACGGCCTGGTCCAGACCGACCGCAAGATTCTCCAAACCATCATTGATAACGGCGGCGGACCAATCGGATTAAAGACCATCTCCATCTCCATCGGCGAAGAAGAGGACACGATTGAGGATGTCTATGAGCCGTATCTGATTAAGTGCTGTATGCTGGAAAAAACCCCGCGCGGCCGGAAGGTCACGGCCAAGGCGCACGAACATCTCAATAAACACCCCAAAGAGCCGAGATTGTTTTAGTGCCAGTTTGAGCGCCCCTACGGGACTACTATCCAAGGAAGTTCCGTCAGGGACGAAGCGAATTACTGGCACTTATCCCGAAGCAAAGCGAAGGGATTAAAGAATGGCGTTTCATATCTACCGGGCCAGAATTATCATTTCACCGGGCAGGCCGAGTTTAAGTTCCCGGCGAATCACAAATTCGCGATAGACCGGGTCATTGGAAATGGCGTCCACCTGCCTTTCCAGCGAGACATTGTCATTCTTGATTGCGGTTATCTCGTTATTGAGCGTCTTGATATAATTCTCCAGGCGGTTATTTTTGATATAGGCCGAGAGCGAACTGACAACCAGGAATATAATAATCGCGCCGCAAACAAAATGCCAGAAGTATTTGGCGACACCGGACCTGCCTGCGCCGACGCTTCGGCAGGCAGGCGCCCTGGGCCTCTGAGAAGAATAGTAAGCACCCATTTATTATCCCCTTAACCTCTCACCTATAACTTATGCGCCGCTCAATAACTATTCATAATTAACTTGACCCCTCTCAGAGTGTTTAGTATATCGTCATTATATTTCTAAACCTTTAATTGATTATTCGCCATGCGTCTGCCTTTAGCAAAATATTCTGTCAACGAGATAATAGTGATGCTGGTCATTACCGGAGTAATGGGGTATGTGCTATTCCAGATAATGCCGGCTCTGATTATACTACCGGCAGTGATATTCCTATTCACGCTTTATTTCTTCCGTGACCCCTTTCGCAAGATTCCTGACGGCGATAACCTGATATTATCGCCGGCCGACGGCACAATCATAGAGATTGCCGATGTCCATGAGGACACCTTTATCAGGGAACCGTCGGTCAAGGTGGCGATATTCCTGTCGGTATTTAATGTTCATATCAATCGCGCGCCCTGCGACGGCAAGGTTACTTTATTAGATTACCGCAAAGGGAAGTTTTTAGTGGCATCCGAACCCGAGGCATCCAGGCAGAACGAACGCAATAGCATCGGCATCACGACAGGCCATTCCCTTAAGATACTGGTCCGCCAGATAGCCGGTATCATTGCTCAGCGGATTGTCTGCGGCCTGGAGATGAACCAGCAAGTTAAAAAAGGGGAACGTATCGGAATGATTAAATTCGGCTCCCGGACCGAAATCTTTATACCTAAGAATAAAATAGAACGGCTTGAGGTCAAGGTTAACGACAAGGTCAAGGGCGGGGAGACCGTGCTGGGGGTAATAAAACAATGAAAGTAAAACTCAAGAAACTTAAAGTGGTGCCGATTTTGCCGTCATTATTGACCATCGGCAACCTGCTGTCCGGATTCGCATCATTATATTACCTGATGAAACTGGATTATGCCACGGCGGCCTGGATGATATTCGTGGCTATGGCTTTTGATATGCTGGACGGCAAGATGGCCAGGTTTACCAATTCAACCTCCCAATTCGGGGTGCATCTGGATTCGCTGGCCGATGTCATCTCATTCGGGCTGGTGCCGGCATTTCTAACCTTGAAACTGGTTATTACCTCCACTGTTACCTATCTGCCGATACGGATTATCTGGGCGATAGCGGCTTTTTATCTGGTCTGCGCCACCCTGCGGCTGGCCCGTTTTAATACCGAGACCACAACCAAGGAAGAAGACCACCAGTTTTTCTTCGGGCTGCCGACCCCGGGCGCCGCGGCCGTGGTGGCCAGCTTAGTCATACTTCACCAGCATATCCAGAATAATATAATTATCCAGACACTCCCCTATATCGTATTATTAGTATCTATATTGATGATCAGCCGATTACGTTATACCCATTTTCTGAACCGGTTCCTGAAAGCGCGCCCGCTGACCAAACTCGTTGAAATAATACTGGTCGTTTTCTTTATAATCATAGAATTCCAGATTACCCTGAGCGTAGTATTCCTGCTTTACGCCTTAAGCGGGGTGATTAACCATTTCAGGCAGAAGATATTCGCTCCCGCCCGAAGCGTGACTGAGTTAAATAAATCACGGTAGAATAAATGACCCCATTAGAGATAACTAACGAACTGGCATAAATCAACAAAGACCTGGTCAATTATGAGAACAAGGGTTTATAATAATCTTACGGCCGTCCCAGAGGGACGGCCTATCTCTAACGGGGTGACAACCGCCTATATTGCTTTGGGCTCAAACCTGGGTGATAAACGACAGAACATCAAAATAGCCATTCGCTTTATAAAGCAGATTGGCGGCACATCGGTGACAGGTGTTTCCGGGTTTTACCGAACGCCGGCCGAAGGCCGCATCCAACAACCTAATTTTATCAATGCGGCGATTGAAATAAAGACATCACTGTCCGCCCTAACCCTATTAAGGAAATTATTACGGATAGAAAAGACACTGGGCCGGGTCAGGGTCAGCGGCAAACTATTACCCCGGACCATTGACCTGGATATCTTATTGTATGGACAGAAGACCTATCGCCTGCCACATCTAACCATACCGCATCCGCGGATGCACCGGCGCAGATTTGTCCTGGAGCCGCTCTGCGAACTGGCTCCTGACTTGATGCACCCGGTGTTACACTGTCCGATGAAAACACTGCTAACCAAAATATAAAATGAAGATAATCACCACCATAAAAGGTATTAAGAAAGAAATCAGCCAGGCCCGACGAAAGAGGTTGACAATCGGGTTTGTGCCGACCATGGGGGCATTGCACCAGGGGCACCTGACGCTGATGCAACAGGCAAAGAAGGAAAACGACCTGGTGGTCATCAGCATATTCGTTAACCCGCTCCAGTTCGGACCCAAGGAGGATTTCAGGCGCTACCCCCGCAACCTCAAAGGCGATGCCGGATTAGCCCGGACCGCCGGGGTGGATATCATCTTTGCCCCGTCTGTAAAAGGGATGTATAATAACGCATTCCCGCCCGAACGACCGACAGGTCGGGCAGGCACCTTCGTTGATATGCCTAACCTGACCAATAAACTCTGCGGCCAGTCCAGGCCCGGACATTTCAGGAGCGTGATGACTGTCGTGGCCAAGTTATTTAATATCGTCCAGCCGGATATTGCCTATTTCGGACAGAAGGATTTCCAGCAGGCGCTGATTATCAGAAAGATGGCTCAAGACCTGAATATGAACCTTGAGGTAAAGACCCTGCCGACTGTCCGCGAACCGGACGGACTGGCAATGAGTTCGCGTAATAAATACCTGAGTATTATGGAGCGCTGCTATGCCAATCGCCTTTACCGGTCATTACTCAAGGCAAAGGGATTGATTCTATCAGGCGAAAAGAACTCTAAGAAAATTATTAAGGCAATGAGGGATACTATCAAAACCATACCCGGCAACAGGATTGACTACGTGGAAATCACAGACCCGGAGACGTTTGAAAGGATAGAACGGATAAAAAATAGACCTGTTCTTATTGTCCTGGCCGTATATGCGGGTAAAACCAGATTGATAGATAATATTGTCGTATGAACCCCGTTAGAAAGAACCATATGAGAGATAAAAATATAAGTGTTGCGTTAGAGCATAAGGGAGAACTTTCTAACGGGGTGAAGATAACACGATTATCAAATGGCTTAAAGGTCCTCTCGCCGGCCAAGATTAACCTGTTTCTGGAGGTGCTGGGCAAACGCCAGGACGGATTCCACGAGATAGAAAGTATAATGCAGACGGTCTCGCTCTTTGATACGCTTTACCTGCACCCGATAAAGAGCGGAATCAAGGTAATCACAAATCACCCGGAATTATCATCCGGCCGGGATAATCTGGTTTATCAGGCGGCTGACCTGATAAAGAAGGAATACGGCGTCAAGAAAGGCATCCGGATAGTTCTGGAGAAACGAATTCCGATAGGCGGCGGATTAGGCGGCGGCAGCAGCAATGCCGCGGCGGTTTTATTGGGCCTGAATTGCCTTTGGAATCTATACTTAAGCAAGGAGGAATTGTCTCTTCTCGGAGCCAGGTTGGGCTCTGACGTGCCGTTTTTCATCTATGGCCAGACCGCTATAGTCAAAGGCCGGGGTGAGATTGTCTTACCGCTCAGGGTTAAGGAAACTTTTCACTATATCCTCCTCAAACCTCCTATATCCATCCCGACCAAGAATATCTACAAAAATATAAGATTATCCTTGACAAAACCGGCCATTAATGGTATAATGCCAATCATAAATAAACTCTTGCGGAAACAGGCAGGTTATAAAGAAATCCAGCAGTTGATGTACAATAGATTAGAGAACGTGGCGATGAAACTGTATCCTGTTTTAAGGGACACGCACCAGGCATTCCGTAATATCTCCAATTCAGGAATATTGCTTTCCGGCAGCGGCTCTACCATCTTTAAACTGTGCGGCAGCCGAAAGGAAGCCGAGACGCTGGCCGCCATATTATCCCGAATAAATTTAGGACAGTCATTTATAGTTAACAGCCAGAATTAGGGCTGGCGAGCGCCATTTGGCGCCATAAATAATCGCTTCATAAGAGTCTACTTCCATAGGTTCCGCAACACCGAAGAGATATTTATCTCTATTGAGGACAAGGAGTAATGCTTTTATGGAAATTACAGAAGCCAGAGTAAAATTATTGGGACGGCCGACTGACCGGCTGAAGGCGTTTTGCAGTATCACCATTGACAATGCCTTTGTGGTCAGGGATTTAAAGGTCGTGGAGAGTTCCCGGGGGCTTTTCGTGGCTATGCCCAGCCGTAAGATTACGGACCATTGCCACAAGTGCCGGGGTAAAAATACCATGCTCTCAAAGTTCTGCTGCGAGTGCGGCTGTAAATTAGACGCCGGGCGAGGGCCGTTGGACCTAAACGGCCGGATACAGGTATTTGCCGATATCGCCCATCCCATTAACACCCAATGCCGCGATATGATTCAGCAAAAGGTCATGCAGGCATATAACAAAGAATTGACACAGGCTAAACAATCCGGATATAAACCACCGGAAATCAAAGACCAGCCGCCCGAATTCCAGGATGAACACCGCCCGCCCGCCCCGTCCCGAACCAACGGGGTCGGGAAAGGCGAGGTCTCGCCAAAGGCGGACAGTGACCGCGACCCCTAACGGGATTCTCATTAATAAGAGTCCCGTAGGGATAGCGAACAAAAGACAATCTAAAAATCAGACGGCAGGATACTGCCCCCTTTGGGCAGGATAAACACCACCGCATCATCAGGCATCTGCCTAAAGAAAACATCCAACGTTCGCTGAAGGTCATCCACCGGCGTAAAGCGCAACCCCCTAACCACGGAATCCTTGAGACGGGAATAGAGATGAATATCAAACCTTTGGGCCTTCATCAGGGAACACAATGCCGTATGCCCTGAAACCACAAATTTCTTGCGCAATTCGGTTTCCATCTTCCCGGTTGACCGGTATTTGAACCAATCCGGGAGTATATCAGAGCCGATTCCCTCGCCGCATTCGGCCAGGACCAGCATCTGGCCTTTATCTTTCAGGGCATAAGAAGCATTCTCAACGGCCTTGTGGGCCTGGATAAAATTAATATCCGTGGGCTGGCCGCCGGCCGAGACAATAATACAATCCGCCTTGTCTTTAAGGGAGACGCGATAAATTCTATCCACGAAATCGCACCCTTTTCTGTGGGCATCAATAATATCGCCGCAAAATATCCTGACTAACTTACTCCGGCTATCAAGAACCAGGTTAATAGAGAATATTCTCCCTCGGCCGGTTAATTCAACCGCCTCTATCATATCCTCGCTTACCGGGTTGCCGGCTAATTTACCCATCCGGGCATCGGGATTCTTGCCCCGCACAGGCGGTTTATTCAATACCAAACTATGGTTCTGCTGGATGGTTTGATAAGCGGCAACGCCGGGCAGGATGAGTTTCCGGCCTCCTGAAAAACCGGCATAATAATGATAGCCGATAGTTCCGATAATAATGATTCTATCGGCCTCGGCGCAATACCGGTTGATGTTCACCCGGGTACCTCTGGAAGTGGTTCCGATATATGATAACCCCTCCGGCTTATGGGCGTCGTGGTCTATGATTTTTATGTTCTTATAAACCTTGGCCCCGACTAATTTCTTAACCTCGGCCGACGTATGCGGTGAATGAGAACCCCGGGCCAGGATAACCGTGATATTCCCTCGGTCAATACCTTTTTCCTTAAGGCGACTGATAAGCACATCAAGCACTTTATCAGCCGGACAGCAACGGGTCTTGTCAGGAATAAGAATGGCTATTTTATCCCTGGCCGTAAAGAATGCGCCCAGCGGCTTTGAGGCAATGGGCTGATTGAAGGAATGGGTCAAACTTTTGGAGAAGTTAACACTCGGCGCCGGCTCTTTGACTTTTAATATCTTGTATCTTACGGCTGAAGGAATGGAGACGACCCGAAACCCCTGGCCGTATGGAAGTTTTATCTTATGCACGAAAAAATTACGCCATAGAAGTTAAGGCGGATTCCATATTCTCAACGATGGTGAATATCTGGGACAGCCCCAGCAGGTCAAAGACCTCTTTAACGGCCGGCTTGGGCCGGACGATAACGATATTACCCTGATTCTCCTGGGCCACGCCGATGGAGCCGATGAACACGCCGGCCCCGGCGCTGGAAATATAATCTACGTTGGTCATATCCACCACCAACTTATACATCTTTTGGTTGAATAGATTATTTATGGTCTGCTCAAATTCGCCGTAGGTGTAGGCATCCAAAAACCCCTTAAGTTTGACAAGAATAACGCCGTTGGGTAACTTCTGCATTTCTATCTTAATTTCTGCCATCTACTCCTCCTTATTTCTTAATCAATATTACTATCTATCGGAAGTTGTCAAATATTTTATTAGAGTTAATTGATTCTGTCCATTTTTGAATGAGTATTTCACCTCGTCCATTATCCGCCGCATCAGGAAAATCCCCAGTCCCCGCTTCTTTCCCTGCTTAATATGCTCCACAATATCCTTGATTTTTACCTTGCCCATATCAAAATCCCGGCCCCCATTCATTATCCGAATCTGGAACTGACTGGGATTAACCTCAACATTGATATCAATATAACCGCTTTTATTAAACTCGTAGGCGTGCTCCACGATGTTACTCAATGCCTCGTCGGTGGCCAGGACAATCTTATTCTCGTCGCTCGGAGCCACATTGACCTTCCTTAAAATCCTGATGATAAAATACCGGGCCAGTTTCAGGTGTTTTAATTCACTGTTAATAACCAGCCGGTCTTTCACCCCGCCCCTGCTTGCAGGGGCTGGGTTAACATCATTCATCATCGTCTCTCCTATCTAATAGGGCTGATAATAACTCCTACCCACCAGAGGCGAGATCTCCCGCCCCCAAGGGCGAGGTTCGCCCCGAAAGGCGACGCCCCTCCATGTCGGACGGCATCCGATTATATTGCCTCCGGCTTGTCGAGTGGCGCCGTTACCGCCGCCGGAGCCGCTATACCGGTCCGCTTAATACAAACCAGGGTAATATCATCGTGCTGGGGCGCCTGGCCTTTATATTCCTCAAGATGTTTCATCACCGCATCGATAAACCGTTGCGGCTCCAACTTATGCATATCGCCAACCAATTTATAAAACCTCTCGCCGCCTAACTCTTCGTCATTCTCATCCATTGACTCGGTCACGCCGTCCGTAAAACTGACCACAAAGTCGCCCGGATTAATCATAATGCTTTCCTCTTTAATGGTCCGGTCAAAGACCGGTCCGCGGTCAAACCCCAAAGCAATGCCGTTGGGATTGAATAACTCGTGACGTTTCTGGTCATTGCGCCAGACCACCAGCGGATTATGCCCGGCGCTGGAAACCTTAAGCATGCCGGTCCTGATATTCAGGATGCAATACATCGCCGTCACAAACATCCCGCGCCTGAGGTCCCGGGCCAGTATGCGGTTGACCTTCTTCAGGGTATCGGCCGTGGAAAGATTCCTTTCCGATTCCATCCTGACCAAACTCCGGGCCATGGTCATAATCATTGAAGCCGGCACGCCCTTGCCTGAAACATCGGCCACGATGATGCCCAGATTATCATTGTCAAGTTGCATAATGTCATAATAATCGCCGCTGACCTCAAAACAGGGGAAATAACGGGCCGCGATATCGTATCCGGAAATACTGGGTAATTCCTTGGGCAGGAGGTTATACTGGATTTCCCGGGCGATATTGAGTTCGTGCTCCAATGCCTTGGTCTCCAGTTCCCTCTGGTGGGCTATCTTTAAACTATCGGTCATCTTGTCAAATGAAGACGCCAGCACCCCGACCTCATCAGCGCTATCCACCCGGCTTTTATGGGCCAGGTCTCCGGCGCTGACGATGGCCATATCCTCCATCAGGACCTTGACCGGCATAGTCACCCAGCGGGCCATAAAGAACCCGACAATTCCGGCGATTAAGATTGATAATATAGCCGGCAGGATAAATGAAGCCAATAAATCGCTCAACTGCTCATCTATCTTTCTGGCATCAAGGAAAAGTATGACATAACCCTGGCCTTTTAAATCAGAATCAATAATCTTCTTTATGAACAATCTGGTCCTGACCCAGCGTCCGGTTGAATCCTGGTATTCGCCTTCCATCAACTTGATACTCTCTGATGTCACCAACGGCAGTTCCTTGGAGCCCCTCAAAGAAGTCGCACTTTGGTCTATCCCGGCCAGCGGGCGCTTCTCCAGGTCGGTAATCACTATATTTAAAATACTCGGCACATTAAGGCCCAACGTATCCCCTTTAGTTGAACCGATAAGCGCTATCGTATTTTTATTATCTGATTTCCAATAGGAAAAATCAAATGTAGCCAACCCCTGAACGTATCTGACACCGGCCTCGGTAATATTCTCGTCAATAACCTTGCTAGCTGATTTATAACTGATGACAACCAGTAAAACCACGGCTAAACTCACGGTCAAGGCGGTCAGCATGGCATATTTGATACCCAATGACATCCCTTTGTGCGTTGCCTTTGAAGTATTCTCATTCTGGGCCGGACTGCCTACTGCCGGCATTATCTTGGACCCCTTGCCCGCCGGACGGACAATCTTGGAAGAACTGCCTGACTTAGCCAGGTTTGACTGACTCACTGAAGACGTTTGTTTACCTTTTATCATAATTACTCATTAAATCAAATACCTGATTGTCTGGCAACAGATATTAGCATAAAAACCGGCTAAAAGGTCGTCCGCCACAATGCCCGCCCCGGCCGGCAAATCCTGCAATCTCCTTATCGGGAATGGTTTCCAGATATCAAATATCCGGAACAGGATAAACGCGCATATTATATAAAAATATGCGGTTGGTAAAAATATTACTGCGCAGAAAAAACCGGCCACCTCATCCAGCACAAAAGGATGCGGGTCTTTGGCCTTAAAATACTGTTCGGAGGTTCCGCCCAGCGCCAAGCTCAAAACCGTAAACAAGATAATAAATCCGTAGGCCCAAAGATTGGCCTGTTCCGGCGCCCAGACCAGCACGGCCAGATATAAAACCACTGCCTCCAGGGTCCCGAACGTCCCCTGCAACAAGGGTAACTTATGCCCGAGCCCACCGCTCCCGATGATAACGAATAATTTATTCATCTACCACTGCCCTGAGCATTTTCCTTATCTTGTAAAAATAGGTCATGGCTGAGAAAACCGTGGAGAATAGGGTAAGCCAGACCAATGACTTCAATAATACCGCGCTCCACCATTCCATTTCCGGATTATATCTTAAATAGACCAGATAGAAAAGCGTCCAGATGATGGTGATGCACTGGGTAAAGGTCTTTTGCTTGCCCCAGATGGTGCTGCCGAAAGATATGCCCTTGGATTCAATAATAGTCCTTAAGCCGTGCACCAGGAATTCCCTGAAGACAATCACCAGCACCATCCAACTGCTGATAAAGGGCTTAAGCGAGGGCCAACTCACGAAGAATATAAACGAACCGCAAATCAGGACCTTGTCCACGAACGGGTCGGCTATCCGGCCGAACTTGGTCACAATATTATAACGTCTGGCTAAGTAGCCGTCCAAAACATCGGTCAGGGCCGCAACACTAAAGACCGCCATCCCGGCATAGAAGATGGCCTTGTCAAACTTCTCAGGTATCGTATCCAGCCCGGCCAGATAGAGCAGGATAAAATAAACTATGGCCAGGATAAGCCGCGACACCGTAATCTTATTTGGGATATTCATAATGAAATTCCTTTTTAGTTGTTTAATCCCCTCACCTTAATCCTCTCCCCATAGGGGAGAGGGAAGGGTGAGGGGGGATAAATTTATAATATAAACTCCCCTGTCAAATCATAATCTTTACTGCCGGTTACTTTAATCTTTACAATATCGCCGGATAAAAGTTTAGATTTTGACTTGATAATAATATTACCATCCACATCAGGCGCGTCTCCATAAATCCGCCCTAAATAAAGCCCGTTCTTTACAGGGCCATCGATAATAGCATCCATTAATTTGCCCTTGAGCGCCTGATTCTGGCTAAAGGCAATGCCCTGCTGTAATAACATCACCTTATCCAGCCGCTGCTTTTTAATCCGAGCCGGAACCTGATGCGCCATATTATAGGCCGGGGTATCCTTTTCCCGGGAATATTCAAATGCGCCCAACCGCTCAAATTCCGTATCCCTGATAAAGTCCATCAGTTCCTGAAAATCCCGGGCCGTCTCGCCCGGGAATCCGACAATCACCGATGTCCTCAGGAATACGCCCGGTATCCGCTGCCTGATTTTATCTATCAGTCGCCTGACCTGTGTTGAGGTTGTGTGCCGGCCCATTGCTGACAGCATCCGGTCGCTGATATGCTGAATCGGCAAATCAACATACTTGACCACCTTGTCAATATCCCGAATCGCATCTATTAATTCATCCGTGAAATGGGCTGGATGGGTATATAACAGCCGAATCCATTTGAGACCTTTAATGCATGACAATTTCTTGAGCAACTCCGCCAGAGAACTGCCAATATCCTTACCATATGAAGAAATATCCTGGGCAATCAGATTAATCTCTTTGGCTCCCCCTGATACCAATGATGATGCCTCGGCCATCATCTTATCCACGGGCTTACTCCGATAAGCGCCGTGCAGCGAAGGAATGATACAATAACTGCAGCGATTATCGCATCCCTCGGCGATGCGCAGATAGGCATAATGAGCCGGCGTAATCCTGAGACGCTGGCCATCAGTCCTGCACTCGGCATTGGACTTAGCCCGGTACACGATATTTTTACTCTGGCCATTATTCCCCGAAATAATCGCCCCGGCATTGCGCCGAGGGCGCCCCGACGAATGACGGGACGGGACTCCATTGCGACTACGCAATAAACTATCGCACAAATCAATAACCTTATCCCGTTCTGAGATTCCGATAATGCCGTCAATCTGGCCATTAAAATCCTTGTTCAGGCGCTTGGCATAACGTTGGGCCATACAGCCGCTAACCACTATCTTATAACCGTTCTGGCCCGGATGCTGATTGCGGAATGTATCCCTGATATCTATGGCCTGTTTGATGATATCACGCGACTCCTGCTCTGCCTCGCCGATAAAACAGCAGGTATTGACCATGAACAAGTCGGCTTGCGCCTGATTTGACTGATTATCCGGGCATACTTGGTAACCTACGCCGGTTAAGTGGCCTAACATCACCTCAGAATCCACCAGGTTCTTGGGGCATCCCAAACTGATGAATCTGACACTGGGTTTATTTGGCATATTAGATTTTTATATATCAACCATTTATGAGAGGGTCAAGCAAAATTAACAACACATTCGTTGCGCTCAGTGCAAGCAGGATTAAACGGCCCTTTGCGCAGCAATGGTCGGCAGCATTTAGCCGGTGGCTAAAGCGCACCGGGTACTTTTTCGGATAAATCAGTTAAATCCCGTTTTTTAGGATACTTTTTGATTAGGGGGTGGCAGTATCTTACAGTCCATAGGGGGGTATATTACAATCCACAGGGGGATATATTACAATCCACAGGGGGATAACTTACAGACCACAGGGGGGTAACTTACAATCCATAGGGGGGTAACTTACAGGGTATAGGGGGGTAAGATGAGGCGGGGGTGGCATCCCCCTCCCCCCTATTTTGTAGCGGGAAAGGGGCAAAATGGCCTGCCTGTGTCCCGATGAACCCGAAGGGACCGCGTATAGCGAACATCGGGGCAGACAGGCCCGTCTGCGGTGGTAGATAGCCCATATAGGGGAATCTGGGTTGAGTTTACCTCCACCCAAGTTAGGGTTACCGGTCTACGGGGTTATAGGAACATCCCTATAGGTAATAGGTAAATACCTATACATGTATGGGGATTAGGCCCGCCTGTGCCCCGATGAACCCGAAGGGACCGCGTATAGCGAACATCGGGGCAGACAGGGAAATGGGCTGAACGAGGCCTCTGGCGGTGATGGATACTGGATTATTGCGGAGGATGGTGTCACTGTCCATAGTACACTTACACTTAGAATAAAGGTAATATCAATGGGAATCCGTCATATTAAACATAAAATTCCAGAAGGACTTAACACGAATAGGACGAATAAAGACGAATTACACCCCGAATGCTTTCGGGGTGACATTCGTTCCACTTGCCCCGTTAGAGGCGAGATGTAGCCGCAGGATTTATCCTGCGTGGACTAAGGACGCAACCTAAAGGTTGCGGCTACATTTATCGGCATTGACCGCTTCTAACGGGGTGAATGTGATTCGTGTTCTTCTTCACCCATTGGGTAAAACCATTTGGGTATTATAAATTGTTGTATCTTTCCAATATTCTGATAGTTGGGTAATTTTATATTCTTTCTTTCGTGTTCTATATGGCGGATACGGGATCAAATCATAATTCACATCAGTTTTTATGCCTGATTCTGTGACGTTGAAAAATATATGATACCCCCCACTCCCCCCAACATAAACTCCTTCGCTAAAACGTCGTTGATTCAGAGAATCTTTATATGTTAATTTGATTGAATTTTCGCTTCTATGAGGTAATTTTATTGTTGCATCTTTTCCATTTATAATTTGGCCGATAAAAATTCCCTGTCCCGGCTGCCCCTCCTCCATAAGAATTTCAGCATTCGTTATTTCTGAATTGCTATTATTTCGTACGGTTATATATGCCGTATGTTGTCGCATATAAAACAGCAGGGCAATAACCACTACAATAAGTATAAACACCCCTCCTACTACAGCAATAATTTTTATAATTCTCATATCAATACTTTTGAATTTTACACCAAACTCTGGGGGCACCTATTTAATTACCTTTATTTTAGGTATTCAGCAATCCCATAATAAACCCGCTGATGTGCTTTTTAGAAGTATTGCTAAACCGCTTGATTAGCCCCTGTCTACTATATATCTCAATCGTGGACCTGTCGTTGCCAAAGGCATCAGGAGAGTTCAGGACCACATAATCCAGGTTCTTGGCCTTTAGTTTTTTGAGGGCGTTCAGACGGGCGGTGGAACAACCCCCTGAATCCCCCTTTGCTAAGGGGGACGTTTCTAAAGCAAAGCCGATAAGTACCCGTTTGCTCTTGCTCTGCCCTAATTTCCTGAGGATATCCACAGTCGGAATGAGTTTGAGATTAAACATCTTGCCGCTCTTCTTTAGTTTGCCCTTGACACAATGCGCCGGGGTATAGTCGCTCACCGCCGCGGCCATTATGACTGCGTCTGTCTTGGGATATGCCTTCATTATTGCCTGATACATCTGTCTGGCTGAAGTTACTTTTATGAGGCGCACGCCAGTTGGCGCTTTTAGCCCGGTCGGGCCTGAAACAAGCGTGACCTGATGCCCCTGACCCTTGGCGGCCTGGGCCAGTTCATAGCCCATCTTGCCTGAAGACATATTAGCCAGATAGCGCACCCGGTCTATGTATTCGTGGGTTGGACCGGCGGTGACAAGGATATTCATACAAGAAAACTTCGTAATTTCCGCCACGAAGGCACAAAGACACCAAGAATAAATTAACAGATTGTTTTCTTCGTGCCTTAGAGCATGTTTCATAACCCAGACGCACCCTAAAGGGTGCGGCTACAGTCGTTATTTTGTCTATGTAGCCGCAGGCTTTAGCCTGCGTATTTACCCTTATGAAACAGGCTCTTAGTGTCTTGGTGGCTAAATTTATACTTTCTTAGACAAATACGTTATGATTGTATCAAGGTCAGCCAGCCGGCCGATGCCTGAGCCGCAGACCAGATGTCCCTTAGCCGGTTCTATGAAATGATAGCCCTGTTTCTTAAGGCGCTTGATATTGTCCTGGACAATCGGATTAAGATACATCCGTTCGTTCATAGCCGGTGCGATGATTACCCTGGACGCCTTGACAGACATAACCAATGTGGACAGCGCATCGTCAGCAATGCCTGAGGCAATCTTGCCGATGATATTCCCGCTGGCCGGCGCAATCAACAGCGCATCCAGTTTCTCAGCCAGAGCAATGTGCTGCGGAGCAGCGGCGGAGTCCCGATTATTTCGGGGCGGGTCGAATTCATAATCAGCGCTGAATAAATCCGTGATAACCTTATGGTGCGACAGGGTCTGGAAGGTCAAAGGCGTGACGAACTTCGTGGCTCCAGCGGTCATAACCACGGTGACATTCGCGCCCTGCTGGCTCAGGTATGAAACTATCTCGGCGGTCTTGTAAGCCGCGATACTGCCGGTGACGCCGATGGCGACTTCCTTACCCTTAAATTGATTTTTAGCGGCCATATATTATTTCTTCTTTGACTTGGTCTCATCGCCCACCACGGTTAACCTTTCATCCAGAATCTCGTCCAGCAACGGTTCCATCAGGGCGTAGAATGCCTTATCCTGTTTCAATCCGGCCTGGCGGAGTTCTCTCATACGTTTAATAAGAATACTCGTTAACCTTAACCGGCCGCCCATTTTGTCCGCCGCTAATTCTATCTTCTTCTCCAAACTGTTCACCATAGATTCACTCCTTTAATACAAATTCTTTTTAACTATCTGACGCATTTCGCCGACGGCCCGGTCAATGCGGTCGTTGATAACATGGAAGTCGTAATCGCGGGCATAGCGCATCTCCGCTCTGGCCCGCTTGAGCCGTTTAGTTATCTCCTGCGTTGTCTCCTGACTCTGTCTTTTAACCAGCCGATGTTTTAAGGTCTTGGCATCCGGCGGCAAAATAAAGATATAGACGCCCCTAAAACCTTTCTGTTTTAACGCCTTAGCGCCCCGGACATCAACCCGCAATAACGGGTATTTGCCCTGCTTGAAAACGCCATTGAGCGACTCAATCGGCGTTCCGTAATAATTACCAAAAAGCCGGGTATATTCAACAAATTTCTTACTTCTTATGCCGTCCGTAAACTGCTTGATAGTAAGGAAAAAATAATCCTTTTTATTAACCTCGCCGGGCCGGGGTTTTCTGGTGGTGGCAGTAATGCCGGGCTTAAGCCGGCGCTCCAAGCGCAACAAATGCCCGCACAGGGTGGTCTTGCCCACGCCGGACGGGCCGGAAACAACCAGAATCTGGCGATTAATATTACTCAATGTTCTGCACCTGTTCCTTGATTTTCTCCAGTTCGCTCTTGAGCGCTATAGCCGCATAGGTCACCGAGGTATCGCTGGACTTACTGCCGATGGTATTAAT
This sequence comes from Planctomycetota bacterium, assembly GCA_038059695.1. Taxonomy (GTDB): domain Bacteria; phylum Planctomycetota; class MHYJ01; order JACQXL01; family JACQXL01; genus JACRIK01. The sequence goes on along the minus strand of JBBTIZ010000090.1, from coordinate 1,146 downwards.
CTCCCTGAGCATTTCCTGGGTGATAAAATCAAGTTTCTTACCCACTTCATTATTCTGTTTCAGGGTGGCCGTAAATTCTTCTATATGCGAAGCCAGCCGTTTAATTTCCTCGTTAATATCCGCCTTCTGGGCAAAGAGCGCCACCTCCATTGCGATATTGCGCTCCAAACTGTTGAGGTCGCTATTTCGGCTCTTCGGCTTGGACCCATTATCAGGGTTGGAATGGCCTGAGAAATCCTTCCCGAAATAATCGGGACTCCGCTGCAGCTCCTTATTCAGGGCATATTTATCCAGCACATCCTGGAGTCGCTTCCTGAAAGACGCCTCGTATTCAGCCCGGATGGACGGAACCCGTTTTTCTATCTTATCCAAAAACTCTATCATCCGTTTGAGGTTCTTCTGGAGCGTCTTGGCCAAGCGGTGGCCTTCCCGCTGCCTCATATTGACCAGATTGCCCAGCGCCTGCCTGATTATCTTGACAATATACGCCCATTCCTTACTGCTGATATAGTCGGTCTTCATCACCGGCTCCAGGACACCGGGCAGATTAATCAGGGTATTAAAATGGACGGTTTCTTCCAATCCCAGCGCCTTCTGGAGCGTCTTTAATTCCTGATAATAACTCTTCAGGAGCGGCCGGTTAACGATTAATCTCACGGCCCGTCCGGAAAATATCTTTATAAAGATATTAATCGCCCCGCGCTTGAGATACTGGCGAATCACCTCTTCAATATCGCCTTCATAACCGCTGAGCAGGTCGGGCAGGTTCATCTTGAGATTCAGATACCTGTTATTAACCGAGCGGACCTCGGCCCTGATATTCAGTCCTTGGGCGGCCAGTTGGCCCCGGGCCTCGCCGTAGCCGGTCATGCTTTTCATTTACTTTAATCCTCTTGAACCGGGTTTCTCTGTCGGTATGCCCTGTTTGCAGAGCGGGCAATCGTTCGGCTGATATATCGGCGGATTGACCTGGATGATAGAATTATATTGGATGCCGAATATCTGGTTGCCTTTCTCCCCGAAATAATCCCCGACATTCGTCGGGGCAGGCGGGACGGAGTTTATCCCGCTTCGGCGGGGCTGCGGCTCCGCAGGACGGCGGTCAACCAGCGAGATAATGCCCAGCACCTTTGCGCCCCGATGCCC
>JBBTIZ010000089.1:3106-5517 GCA_038059695.1 Planctomycetota bacterium | reverse complement strand
ATGCGAAAGATATACATCCTTTTAATCGTGGTCAGCGCGCTGACGTTGGTCTCGGCCGCGGCATATTTCCTGGTTTCATCTTTAGCCCCGACGGGACAAGCCGGGAATAAACCCGGTCCGGTCATTGCTCCTGTCTCACAAAGGTTGACCGTCGGCGCATATTATCATACCTACGATTCTAAGGATTCGCCGTTCTGGCAGAGATACCTCCGCCGGAAACTGAATATCCAGCAGCCACCGCAATTGGGCGAATACAGTTGCCGCGATGAGCAAGTCATAAAACAGCATCTGGATTGGGCCCAGGACGCCGGGATTGATTTCTTCGCGATGAGTTGGTTCGGGCCCGGCTCGGCCTCGGATGTGACTATCAAGAACTATTTCGCCGCTTACTTAAAGCGCCACCTGCCCGACCCTTCGGTCGTTCGGGCGGGGAAGAGCGATTTCAAGTTCTGCCTAGTTTACCAGACCCCTTATATCCTTCCCTTTGAAAAGGGCGTGGTGATTATAGACCGGGATGCCCTGCGCCTGTTCCAGAATCACCTGCTCTATGCGGCGGACGAGTATTTCAAGGAGCCGAATTACCTGGAAATCAATGGCCGGCCGGTGCTGTTCATATATGTCTCGCATCTCTTGCGGGGCGATTATGAATTGGCTCTGACCAAGACCTGTAATGTAATCAAGCAACGGACCGGACTGGATATTTTCCTGGTAGGCGATGAGGTGATTTTCCCGGAAGGCAACGGTCGCCAGACCCAACCGGATAAAAAGCGTCTAGGGGTGTTTGACGCCATTACCACGCACACGATTGTCGGACCGGCCAGATACGACGGCCTGCCGGTGCTGACCGGGTTCTTCAAGGATTTGGATGAGCTATTCCAGAGTTACCGGCAACTGGCCCGGGAAAAGGATGTGATGTTCATTCCCTGCGCCATGCCCGGTTTCAATAACCGCGGGTATGACAAAGCTGGCGCCGGCGCCAGATATTCGATTCTGCCGCGCGAGGCAACCCTGGACAAGGATAATGAAGGTACGACCTATCAAGTTTATCTGAATATCGCTCGGAAATACGTTGACCCGTCATTGGGTCTACTGATGATAAACTCTTTTAACGGATTTTCTGACGATACCCAGATTGAGCCTGTGGCCAGTAATTTCGTAACCCCGGCTTCGGCGCCGGCTGAACTGACCGGTGGGTATAGATATTATAATTACCAGGACCTTTATTTGCGGTTGACGAAGGAAGGGCTGAAAGAGTAAAAGGATTAATCCATTCTGCCACGAAGACACTAAGAATAGATTAGTATTTCTTCTTTGTGTCTTAGTGACTTGGTGGCTAATATAAGTTTTTATTACGAAAGGATACGATATGGCAACGGATGAATTAAATATGGAATCGGTAACGAAGATGAAGGATGTCTATGCGCGAATCAAGACCGAGATGAAAAAGGCCGTGGTCGGCCAGGAAAAGGTGATTGAGGAGATGCTGATTTCCATCTTTTCCAGAGGGCATTGCCTGTTGGTCGGCGTGCCGGGCTTGGCCAAGACCCTGATGGTTCGGGCCCTGGCCCAGACCCTGTCGTTATCCTTTAACCGCATCCAATTCACGCCGGACCTGATGCCTTCGGATATTACCGGGACAGACGTGATTCAGGACGACCGGGCGACCGGCGCGCGCTGCCTGCAATTCATCCGCGGGCCGGTCTTTGCCAATGTGATTCTGGCCGACGAGATAAACCGCACTCCGCCCAAGACCCAGTCCGCCTTGCTGGAGGCGATGCAGGAACTGCAGGTTACAGCCGGCGGGAATAAATATCCGCTGGAGCATCCGTTCTTTGTGCTGGCTACCCAGAATCCCATTGAACAGGAAGGCACTTATCCTCTGCCCGAGGCGCAATTGGACCGGTTTATGTTCAGCATCAAGGTGGATTATCCCAAGGATGCGGAGGAATTGAGCATAATGAACCTGACCCAGTCGCCTTTTGATATCAAACTGGAAAAGGTATTGAGCCGTGATGATATCCTGAAATTGCAGTCCACAGTCAAGCAGGTGCCGGTAGCGGATTATATATTGCAATATACCCTGAAATTAGTCAGACAGACGCGGGTAACGGCCGTCGGAGAAGACCTCAATGAGGTGCCTGAATTCATCAGGCAGTGGGTATCCTGGGGCGCGGGTCCACGGGCCAGCCAGTATATTATTACCAGCGCCCAGGCCCGGGCATTACTGCAAGGCCGTTATTATGTCACCAGCGAAGATGTCAAGGAGGTGACTTACCCGGTCCTGAGGCATCGGATTATCCGGAACTTTGCGGCTGAGGCAGAGGGCATCTCAACTGATAGTATTATCTCTAAACTTATTGAGATTACGCCGCTGGCTAAGAATGAGTTGATGGAAGACAAGTCATTGCCGA
>JBBTIZ010000089.1:0-3006 GCA_038059695.1 Planctomycetota bacterium | reverse complement strand
TGCAAGATTATCTCAAATATTTAGACCCCAAGGTCCTCAATAAGATTACCCGTCTTGACCTGAAAGCCCGGCTGGTGGTCGAGGGCTACATTGCCGGGATGCACCAGAGTCCTTATAAGGGCGTCAGCGCCGAATTCAGCGCACACCGTGAATATGTGCCGGGCGATGACCTGAGGCATCTGGACTGGAAACTTTTCGGGCGCTCGGACCGGCTCTATGTCAAGCAATACAAACAGGAGACCAACCTGGCTTGTTATATCCTTTTTGATGTCTCGGAGTCAATGGCTTACGGGTCAACTGAGGTAACTAAACTGGAATACAGCCGTTATATCGCAGCCGCCTTGAGTTACCTGATGATTCAACAGCAGGACGCGGTCGGGCTGGCGCTGTTTGACTCGGAAATCAGGGAAATCATCGCTCCGCACAGCAATCAGGCCCATCTCAATCTGGTGCTGAATCAACTTGCCAACGTCACTCCTCAGAAGAAGACCGATATCAAAAACGTTTCAGATTATATCTCCGAGCGGCTGGACCGCAGGGGAATGGTAATTGTCATTTCTGACCTTCTGGATGAGCCGCATAATATTCTGTCCGGCTTGAATCGGCTACGTTCCAGGGGCCAGGATGTTATTGTCTTTCATATCCTGGATGATTTTGAGATGAGATTTCCGTTCAACCGGCTGACCCGTTTTGAGGGTCTGGAGGAATACCCGGAGATAACCTCAGACCCGATAACGCTCAAGACAGATTATCTCAAAGTCCTCAAGGAGTTTACCGAGGGCATCAGGCGGGGCTGCCAGGCGAACCGGATTGATTATAACCTGATAACCACGGACCAGAAATTAGATGTGGCCCTGAGCGCTTATCTGGCCCGGAGAACGGCCAAATAATTATGCTGGATTTTATTAATCCGTTATTTGCCTGGCTGGCCTTGGCTGCGTCAATACCGCTGATAATACATCTCCTAAACCGCCGGCGCTATCAGCAGGTTCGCTGGGCGGCCATGGATTTTCTCTTAAAGGCGCTCCATAAAAACCGGCGCCGACTCCGGATGGAATCGCTTATACTTCTGCTGCTGCGGATGCTGATTGTGACCATCCTGGCCTTTGTCCTGGCCAAGCCGTATCTCAAGGGCAGTGCGCTTTTCAAGGAGCCGGATACCCATCTGGTGATTGCTATAGATAATTCCTACAGTATGGGTTATCGTTCAGGCATGTCAACCATCTTTGAGGATGCCAAAAAGGCGGCTTCAGGACTGATGGAACAACTCAAGCCCGAAAAAGGCGATAAACTTTCGCTTATTACCATCTCCAGCAAACCGGAAATCCTTATCAGCGAGTCATCATACCAGATGGAGCAGGCCAGGAATAAGATGGCCAATCTGGCTCTGGCTGATTATGCCACGGATATCTCCAAGACGTTGGTCCTGGCGCAGGAAATCCTGAGCAAATCCACGTCATCCAGCAAGGTCCTGTATCTGATAACGGACAACCAGCGGGTTGCCTGGTCTCAAATAAATAATCTCAAGGATAAAAATATGCTTAGTTCCACGCCTATAAAGGTGATTCAGGTTGGCCCGACTAATGCCGGTAATAATCTTATCAGCCGGATATATACTGATAAATCTATTGTAACAGTCAGAAAACCGGTGACCTTTTATGCCGAGATAAAGAACTACTCAAACGTTGACCAGAAATCCGGCACGGTCAATATTAATTTCTTTGTCCAGGGCCAGAAATATGTTTCGTCAGCCGTGGAAATACCGAGTAATAATTCGGTGGTTGTTCCTTTTATCCATACCTTTAGCGAGCTGGGTCAATATTGGGTGAAGGTAGAACTGGATTCGGATAACCTGATGCTTGACGACAGCCGGTTGTATTCAGTTTCTGTCAAGGAAGGGATAAATACGTTGATAGTCAATGGCGAGTCCACTCCTGAGCCGGCTGAAGACGAGATTCTTTTCCTGCGTTATGCCCTGGCTCCGTCTGCCCAGTCATCTGCCGATGCCTTTTCTCCATACCGTATTGATACGGCTACTGCGACAGAGTTTATAAATACTGATATGAAAATAGAGGGATACGATATTGTGATTCTGGCAAATGTGGAATTCCTCAGCGATGATAAGGTCGGGCAGGTAGAGAACTACGTCCACAGCGGCGGCGGATTATTGGTTTTTCTGGGCGATAGGGTAAACAAAACATTCTATAACGAATCGCTTTATAAGAATGGCGCCGGGCTTTTACCCTGCCAGTTAGGCGAGATTAAAGGTGACCCGACGCATAATGAAGTGGTCAGGTTCGGCGAGATTGATTTTACCCATCCGGCATTAGCGTTCTTTTCATCCATCAAGGAGCGGTTTAATACGTTGGCTATTTATCAATACTATAAAATGGAAGACAGCGTTGCCATTTCTCCGTCTATCTTGGCCCGGCTGAATGATGCTGACAAGCCGGCCTTAATCGTTGAAAAGCCATTCGGCAATGGCCGGGTTATGGTTATCGGCACCTCGGCTGATACCGAGTGGAACCTGATGCCGGCCCGGCCCATGTATCTGATGCTGATAGACCAGATATCCTTGTATCTGTCATCATTCCGTGAAAGGGCATTAAATCGCAACCTCATTGTCGGCGAGCCCATTGAGATGACCGTAGAGTCAAAGTCAGTCAATTACACCTTGCGTCTGCCTAAAAAGGAATCTATTTCGCTGGCGCCGTCGGCTTTAATCTCTACTTCCTATGCGATACGCTATGATACCAAGGAAGCCGGTCTATACACCCTGTCAGGTGGAAGCCAAGAGCGGTTCTTTGCGGTCAATCCTGACCCGGTTGAGGGTGACCTGCGCCGGATAACACCCGAAGAATTAAAGAATCTCATTCCGGCTCTTGAGGTAATATCATTAGAAGACGCATTAATAGGCATAACCTCAGCCGGCTTTATGGCAGATAAAGGGCCTAATAATTCAACAAGTCCAATCTGGAAATACCTGCTTTATATCCTGCTGGTCTC
>JBBTIZ010000088.1:4579-11614 GCA_038059695.1 Planctomycetota bacterium | reverse complement strand
GAATTACCACCTCGGAACGCCCAAAACCCGGTTCAGAACCCCGAATTACTACCTCAGAACCCCCAACGACTAATTATGGGGCGGGCGGAGGCGGGGCAGATGACCTCCGGGCCTGAAACTGTTGGGCCAAATCCTGATGAATCGTGGTCGAGCCCGGGACATTGGCCTTAGCCGCGGCCTTGACGCTCCGGTAAAAAGCCAGACAGTTAGTCAGGACATCAGACCCTAACAGCACCGCGGTATCGTCAATACTTTCCAATATGGATTTTGCCCTCATCAGCCGGGGCATCAGGTCGCGCCGGGCAGTCATATCCGCATCCAGTTCGCTGAGATTAATATAGTTCGGCACGATAGCGGGCAGTTGGGTCATATAACCCCGGCATTTCTGCACCCATTGTGTCATCTCGTTTGAAATGGAGCCGTAGCGCCTGCGTTCATCAGGCGTCAGGTTAATGACCTTGCCCTGCAGGAGCGTCTCTATGGCGGCCAAGGCCGTATCAAAGGCGGCCAGTTCCGCCGGGGTAAACGAAACGGTGATTAAATTATCTAATGCCATAAATGGAACTCCTTTCTTCTTGCTCAACCGGAATATGAGCGTTTCTATAAAAGCATTCAATCAAACACTTTTAACGGAGTCAAGCATAATTTGTTGACCCCGTTAGAGATATTTTATAGTATTCAGATATAGTATGAAAGATGCTATTGTGATTACCGGCGGCGCAGGGTTTATCGGCTCGCACCTCTGCGAACACTTTTACAATGAGGGATTTGAGGTTGTCTGTGTTGATAACCTGCTGACCGGCAGACAAGAGAATCTGGCTAATCTCGCAGGCAAACCCGGATTCAGTTTCATTGAACTGGATATCTCCAAGGGAATAGATTTAAAGATAACCAATCTCAAGGCGGTCCTGAACTTCGCCTCTCCGGCCAGTCCCAAGGATTATATCAAATACCCGATAGAGACATTACGAGTCGGGTCTTTCGGGACTTATGCCGCGCTGGAATTAGCCCGGGCGCACCAGGCGCGATTCCTGATGGCTTCCACATCCGAGGTCTATGGCGACCCGCTCAAACACCCGCAGGATGAGTCATACTGGGGTAATGTCAATCCGATAGGCCAGCGGAGCGTCTATGACGAGGCCAAGCGCTTTGCCGAGGCCATTACCATGGCTTATCACCGTAAATACGGGCTGGATATCAAGATTGCCAGAATCTTCAATACCTATGGGCCGAGGATGCGCCTGAATGACGGCCGGGCGCTGCCTAATTTCTTTTACCAGGCGCTTAATAACCAGGATATTACGGTTTATGGAAATGGTAGACAGACGCGGAGTTTTTGTTATATTGATGATTTAGTTGACGGACTGGCTAAGTTGCTCTGGTCGGGCGAGCATCAGCCGGTGAATCTGGGAAATCCGGAAGAGATTCCGATTATGCAGTTGGCATCAGAAATAAAGGATGTCTGCGGAAGTAAAAGCCAGATAAGGTTTGAACCGTTGCCCGAGGATGACCCGATTCTAAGGAGACCGGATATTACCAGGGCAGTAAAAACACTGGGCTGGCAACCACAGGTCTCTCGTAAAGCAGGACTAAAGAAGACGCTTGAATATTTTAAGGTTTTGTCAGAGAATAATTAGAGGGAGTTAGATATGGAATTTAATCCGATGATAGAGGCGTCCAAGTTCTGGACCCTGCGTGGGAATCCGGCAATATTATCGGGACGGAAGTTAAAAAGGGAAAACGCCGAATTTATCCATGACGGAATAAAACACGGCGTGGTATTCCTGAATATCGGCGATACCCACCTGGAAAAGGATATTATTGTTCCGGCCCTGGTGCAAGAAGCGGTTCATCGGGCCATAGAATCCCAGCGGATGTGCTATAGTTTTTCAGAAGGCGACCCTGGTTTGATAAAAACCGTTGCTTCATATTACGACGTGCCGGAAACAGAGGTTTTTATCGTCAACGGAGTGACGGAAGCGATATTATTTATTGGACGGATGTTGTCCCAGACGGTGAACTCGCCGGCTGGATGCCAACGGATGGCCCGCCGGGCTGATTGGCCTAATGTTATTTTAGTCAGGCCGGTTTATCCGCCCTGGAGCGGGATTATGTTGGAACAAGGGTTGAAGGTGGAATTGACCGAACGTTATACCCAAGGTAAAATGAAGGGCCAACCTGATATAAACGGAATCAGCCGGAAAATCAACAAGGAAACCAGGGCCATTGCTTTAATCCCGGCTGATAACCCCACCGGCGTGGTCCTTACCCGGCAAACCGTTGAAGGTATTGCGAAACTAATCGCCCGCCGACAGGATAAAAAATACGATATCTTTTTGATTGTGGATAATATCTACAGTGAATTTATCAGACCGGAGCATCGGATAGATTACGTTAAGGTTGCTGAAAAATATAAAATACCGCTGATTTTATTAGGCGGTATTGATAAGACGTTGGGGACCGGATTCCACGGTGGCTGGATGGTTGCGCATGTCCCTAAAGATAATGAAAAATTACATCGTGAAACCCTGGAGGTCATAAGGATTTTATTTGCCAAGTACCTGGGGGCGAACACATTAACCCAATATGCGATGATGCCTTATTTTAATGACTATGAGCGGGTTTTGGTTGACATTAAGAAAAATATTGCTAAATTTCAACTGTGGTGCAATAAATTTATAAGAGGGTTAAAAGGAGCGGAAAGGAAATTTCTACGGTTTAAATATGGACATCCTGAGTTACCATTGTATATATGGCTGGAGATAATTCCTAAGGGTATCTGGGCGAATGCCACGGAGTTCGCCGATGATTTAGTAAAGACAACCGGCGTTCTGGTGGCGCCGGGCGACCCCTTTGGCGATAATAATTGTTTCCGTGTTTCCATGGTCAGGGATCCTATTAAGCCGTTGAATATACCGAGAATTATCATTGAGTTTATGAAGAAGAGAATGGATAGGAAAAAGTAATTCTTTATGATGACAGGAAAAAAAGAATTATTCGGCGAGGTAGCGGTGCGATTGAGATTGGCCTCAAAGCAGCAGGTTAAGTCAGCCCTGAAACAGCAGAAGGAACTGAAGGAAAAAAGACGCAAACATCGGCTGATTGGTCTGATTATGCTGGATATGGATATCCTGGATACTACCGGGTTAATTATCATTCTTAAGGAAATAAATAGTGCTGATCTTAATTAAAGTCAGGCGCATCCCGCAGATATCTGTATTTAACATGAGCAACAAAAGGATTTAGTATGAGAAAGAATAAGCCCGCTAAGAGGAAGAACCTAAAACAGCAGACGTTGACTTTCCCCTGCCACCCGAAATATCTGGTTGCGGTACGGAGAATTGTAAGTAAAATGTGGCGTGACAATGGGTTGCCATTAAAGGATATGCGGCTGGTAATATTGGCGGTTGACGAAGCCATAAGCGCAATTACTCAGCATGCCACGGCAATAAAACAATCAGGTAATATTAATATAAATCTTGATATGAACGACGTAAGATTCAAAGTCGTGATACAAGATAACATTCATTATTTTGAGGTTGACCATTTATCCGAAGTAGAACGCCGGGCTCTGCTGTTGAAGGAAAAACGTTATCAAATTGCCCTTTATCTAATAACCACATTAATGGATGAGGTTAATTACATTTATAAGAAGGGTTTTGAGAACGAGTTGCACCTTATTAAATTTATAAAACCGCAGACAGAGAAAATCGGTAAGTAACCAAAATATGATAGAAGTCGCTAATAATGTTTCGCTGAGCCATAATAGTTGGAATACAACAACAAAGCCGGCTGAAAGGTTACGTTATTTGGAGAATATTCTTAATTTTTCGCCTGATGTTATTGTTTGTGGTGATAGCCGGGGCAGGATTGTAGAATTTAATAGGGGAGCGGGGAAATTATTAGGGTATTCGCGTAATGAAGTCGTGGGTAAGCCGGTTGCTGATTTATATTATAACCCACGCGACCGTTATAAGTTAATTAATCTGCTGCAACGTAAGGGCCAGGTCATTGATTATGAAACAAGATTAAAGAATAAGTCAGGCAGAATGATTTATATCTCTACCAGTGTTGCATATATTTATGACGAGAGGGGGAAAGTCGCCGGCACAATCGGTATTGCCAAAGATATAAGGCGCCGTAAGGAAATGGAGAAGAAACTGGAGCGGTTGGCGATTACAGACGGCTTAACTAATCTTTATGACCGCGGATATTTTAACACCTCGTTACCAAAAATTATTGAGAAATCCAGAAAAGGCAGCGAGGTATTGAGTTGTATGATGATGGATTTGGATGGATTCAAAGAATTTAACGATAAAGAGGGTCATTTGGGTGGAGATTATGTTTTAACGAAAGTAGGGGAGATTATTCTTTCGGTGTTGCCAAATAAGACAAGTACAGCTTACCGTTACGGTGGCGACGAATTTATTATACTGATATTGGGAAAAAAACAAGCAATAATGGCGTCTATTGCTGAAAAAATCAGGAAAGAAATAGAGCAAGAATTTAAAAGGGAAATAACTGCCAGTATCGGCGTTACTTATTTACAACCATCCCAAACGTCAATTCAACTGGTTAAAACAGCCGATAATGCGATGTATCGCGCTAAATCATATGGCGGTAACAGGGTTTGCGTGGCATGATAGAATATATTTCGGGAGAACTTAAGGAAAAGAATCCAGCCGCAGCCGTGCTGGATATTAATGGTATTGCATATCGCTTGCTTATACCGTATTCTACATACGAGAAACTACCGGCTAAAGGGGTGGTGTCTCTTTTTACCAGCCTTATCGTGCAGGGAGGTATGCAGGCAACTGGCGAGTTAAAATTATATGGTTTTATTTCCCGTGAGGAACGGCAGGTTTTTCAACTATTGTGCTCAGTTACGCGAGTAGGGCCGCTCCTGGCATTACGAATACTTTCAGGATCTGCAGTTAATGAAATTAAAAACTCAATTGTTTCCGAGAATACTACCTTTTTATCACGAATAAAAGGGGTGGGCCTTAAAACTGCCCAGAGAATTATTATAGAGATGAAAGATGCTTTTAAGGGTTGGGAGTTGACGGAATCGATAAAGACGGCTGACAGAAGTTCGATAATCACTGAAGCGGTTTTAGTTTTAGTGGCATTAGGATACCAGCGAAGCTTGGCAGAAAAATCAGTGAGGGAAGTATTGCAAAAATCACTGCCTGAAATATCAACCGAGATACTGGTAAAGAATGTACTGAAAAATATTTAACATGAAATGCTCTAGATGTTATCAAGGTGTCCTGTTAATTATAACCTGCGTATTTTTACTAACTTTTTTTAGATGCGTTTCCGATAATCCAACAGGCAGTAACGGTTTCTCGGCTAGCGACCACTATAATTTTGGGTTAAATTGGTTAGAGTCGAATGAATTGCAAAGGGCCGAAAAGTCATTCCTGAAAGCTATCGACTTGAATAGCGAATTTGGTGATGCCTATATTCAATTGGGACTAGTTTATTATGTTTTATATGAAAGAGAAGCAAATATTAATATTAATCGAGATAGTATTTCCAGATATTATAATCAGTCATACAATTGCTTTCAGGGTGGAATAAAATATAGCCCTAAAAACCCATTGGGATATGCCAGTATTGCCAGATTGCAGATAATAGGACGACAGTTTGATGGTGCGATTGCTAATTTGCTGAAAGCACAGGAGCATACAAAACCTGATGATATATCGACTGATGTTATTATTTATTATGAACTTGGAAATTGTTATTTAGCACAAGGAAAATATCACCAGGCCATAGCAGAATATAAAAACTACTTACAATTAGTTCCGATGGGTGCCGAACATGATAACGTTGAAAGTATCATTAAAGAACTGGAAAAACAGATCGAAACTGATTCATCTAAATAAAACCACTGAGTTTACCTAAATAATTTTTCTTTTTACGTCAAATGTTACGAAAACCATAAAAAAGGTATTATACCACATATAGATGGGCAATAAGATGGGGTACTAGTAATAGAGTTTTTCTTAATATACACTGTATTCATGATGAGATAATTAATTAATTTTTAATAATAATTTATTTTTTTCTTGACATTGTCTTTACAAATGGTAAATTACACTATGTAAAAGATAGGTGGTATGATGATTAAAAGACAAACATTTAAATATAGTCCGAGAAAGTTATATAGAATATCAGAAATCCTTCATTACTTAAAGCAGGGGGGGACAAAAGTATCGAGGCAAACTATTCATAATTATACCATGATGGGATTGATTTCGGAAAATAGCCGTTTACCAGGAGGCCATCGTTTGTATGACGAGGCCGTTTTTGGACGTTTACGCAAGATTGAACTCTTAAAAAGGCATCGAACGTTATCAGAGGTTAAAGAGATATTAAATAAAGAAAAATGAACTCCTTATTCCAGTTAGATAGCGTACATTTTGTAGGTGGTGTTTCTGCGCCAATGCAGGAAGTATATCAGTGTATACTAAAAGCGTCCCGGACTGATTTACCGGTAATGATAACAGGCGAAACAGGGGTAGGAAAGGAAGTAACAGCGAGGATGATACACCTCCTCAGCCATCGTAAAAACAACCCTTTTGTAAAGGTTAACTGTGCAGCATTATCTCCACATCTAATTGAGAGTGAATTCTTCGGGCATGAGAAGGGGGCCTTCACTGGCGCTGAGATTACGCGCCTGGGGCGCTTTGAGATAGCTAATACAGGTTCTTTTCTATTGGACGAAATTAACGAGATGGATATTCATCTTCAGGCCAAATTACTTCAAGTTGTAGAAGACGGGTATTTTGAAAGGGTTGGCAGTAGCTTTCCTCAAAGAATAGATGTTCGATTTATTTCTACTTGTAACAAAAATATTGTTGGTATTGTTAAGGAAGGGAAATTTAGGAATGACTTATATTATCGCTTAAATATTATAGATATTCACATACCCCCGTTACGTGAGCGCAGAGAAGATATCATTCCGCTAGTTAATGATTTTCTCAGTGAATATTATAAAAAATCAGATGCTGTTATTAAAAAGCTTAA
>JBBTIZ010000088.1:0-4479 GCA_038059695.1 Planctomycetota bacterium | reverse complement strand
ATGATTTTCTCAGTGAATATTATAAAAAATCAGATGCTGTTATTAAAAAGCTTAATGAGAAAAGCATTAGTTTATTATTAAATTATGATTGGCCGGGGAATGTGCGTGAATTATTCAATGTTATGCGAAGAATAGTCATGTTTATTCCCGACGAACAGGTAATGCCTGGCCAGATTCAAATCTTGCTGGGTAAATATCCGAAGGATAGGGGAGATAATAATTTGGACTCTTTTATTGGGTTGCCTCTTTCGGATATTGAAAGAAACACAATAAAATCCACGCTTTCTTATTTTGAGGGCAACGTACAAAAGGCATCACATGTTTTAGGCATTACCGACAGGACATTAAGGAATAAGTTAAAGCAATACGCAATAAATAACGAGAGGGTAAGAGGAAAGGACGTTATTTATGACTAAGAACATCAGGAGCAATGAGGCCGTAATTTCGCTTTGGGACCGGTATAAGAAAACATCCCGGAAAGAACTCCGTAATAAATTGGTGGAGCACTATCTGCCGATGGTCAAAACAATAGCGGAGCGTTTGTCGTTGCATCTCCCAGATTTTATTAACACCGACGATCTTATCAGCCTGGGGGTATCCGGACTTTTCAATGCGATTAAACTGTTTAATCTCAAACGAGGCGTACGTTTTGAAACTTACTGCGTAAGCAGAATTCGCGGTTCCATGATTGACGGATTAAGAGACCTGGACTGGGTCCCGCGTCTTGTGCGAATAAAGTCTCATCGTTTAGAAAAGAGTTCTCGTCAATTAGAAAAGACGCTCTGCAGAAAACCGAGTGATTTTGAAGTCGCAAAAAAACTTATGATTCCTATTGACGATTATAACAAATTAGTGCGCGAATCAATGGCAACCTCTATATTATCTTTTGCTTATAGCGACAATGACGATGAATCCAACATGTCGACTGCTAATATGTTTGAGGACATAAAAAGCGAGGATAATCAAAAAGAAATGCTAAACAAACAACTGGTGGAGCACATTAAAATAAATCTTTCTAAGAAAGAGCGTCTTGTTCTCGAGATGTATTATTATGAAGAGTTAACGATGGCTGAAATCGGACAGATTCTTGATATTACCGAATCGAGAGTGAGTCAAATACTTGCCAATCTGATTAAACGCTTGAAATCCTTACTAGGGCAACATAAATATGAATGGTTATCTGCGTAAGCCATTGACCAACGAAGATGGATATGTTTACCTAGGCAGCGTAGTGGCAACAAGTGATTTTACCTCTTAGAGGAGCGGGCTTTACTGGCAAGTAATTTCTCGCCAACAGCAAAAATTACATATAGATAGAGATATGACTCATATGCCTATTAAGAATAATAATTTAAGAGCTATACTCAACAAGATTATTAATAAAAAAAATATAACAAAGCAAGATTCTTTTTTTTTAGTGTCGAGGGTTAATATTTGGGATTTACTATATGGGGCATATATTATCAGGGAGCATTTCTTTGATAACAAGATACATCTTTGTTCGATTATTAACGCTAAAAGCGGCAATTGTTCAGAGGACTGTAAATTTTGCGCTCAGTCGTCTCGCCACGCTACTAAAATAAAAACTTATAAGTTGGTTAGTTCGAAAATAATAAAAGAGGCCTACTTTAAGGCCAGGAGAAACAAAGCTGACGGTTTTAGTATTGTTACCAGCGGAAATAAATTATCTACCGAGGAGATTGATCGTCTCTCTAATACTGTTCATGAGTTATGCTCGCAAAATAAAACCCCATATCTCTGTCTTTCGGTAGGACGTTTGTCGCCTCTAAGCATCGCTAAGCTGAAAGAATCCGGAATAACAAAATGTCATCATAACCTTGAGACTTCTCGAAGTTTTTTCCCGAAGATATGTTCAACTCATTCGTATAGCGAACGCGTTGCAACTATAGTGAATCTAAAAAAAGCGAATATAAAAGTTTGTAGCGGCGGCATATTTGGGTTAGGCGAGGGGTGGAAAGATCGTATTGATTTAGCATTTACGCTTAAAGACTTAAATGTTGACTCGGTGCCCTTAAACTTTTTAATGCCGGCTAAAGGAACGTCACTCGATAAGTTGAATTTACTTTCTCCTATGGAGGCGTTAAGGATAATCGCTATATTTCGTTATATTTTACCGGACAAAGATATTAGAATTTGCGCGGGGAGAGAAAAAGTATTGCGTAACCTGCAACCCCTAATGTTCTATGCGGGCGCAACGGGCATGATGATTGGCGGATATCTGACGCAACCAGGCCGTGGGGTGGCCGACGATTTCCAGATGTTGAATGATTTAGGAGTAACCGATTAGAAATAAAGAGCCATGTTTAGTACAAACCCAAGATTGCTAAAATCAACACGACGCACATTCCGGGTGCGGGCTACACCCAACTCGTTATTATAGAATCTAAATGGCTTGATGGTTTCATAGGTCATTTCGCCGCGTACTAATAGTCCCCAGGGAGATATATATTTTGCTCCAACCAATAAATGATACCCGTACGTGTTTTCCGTCTCATAGGTGCGATATTGCTTTTGGGCCGATTTGAAATTTTCGAAAAAATAGTAGCCGATTCCGATACCATAATATGGCTTAGGATTACTTAAATCTAATAATTCTATAGAAGAAATAAAAGTCGTTACAATGGGTACAAAATAAATTCTCCCAAGGTTTTGGTTATACAGCAGGTATTCACCGTTCAGAAGACCGGTTTTAAATTTATATGAAGAATATGTATTAGTGGAATGGGTTAACGTTAGGTAAACATTACCCATATTGTTTGTTTTATTGCTATTCGGTATCATATATGCAAATTCCATGCCCACTTCAAAAGATTCGGTCAGGGTATATTTCTTGAGGAATGATTCCGAGGACGGGATATCCTGGGCGCAGACGCCGGCCGGACAGGCGAAATAAAGCAATGTCATGAGGCATCCGGCTACCGCTAACCCTCTGCTTTTAATATTCATACTTTATCTTCCTTCTGTATAGTATTATACCCCTCAATATCATTTAGGTGAATTGAGTCAAGTTTTTTGTTAATAATTTTATGATAGGACGAGGGCGGGCCACAGATTGCGTGGATTACGAAAACCTTGTATAATTACGGCTAAAATGGCCCTATCCCGACAGACATCGGGACTGGTCGGACAGCATGGCGCCATAGGCGCCAGCGCACCGGGCACAGGATGGAAAATAATCAAGTAACGTGCCCCCGGAATTCCGGGCCGGCGCAGCGTGAGCGGAGTCCCGCTTTGGCGGGGGCGGGGGGCGGAATTGAAACCACATATCAACACAGATAGACACAGAATCGAGCGGGGGCGGCTTGCCCAGCTCATCGACATGGGCTTGGGGGAGTACGCTCTTCCCTACCTCCTACATACCACATACTACCTTCTACATACTTATTATTTATTTGCATTTCGCTACTAAAAGAGGTAGAATACCAAGTAATTAAGTAGGGTGAACCCGGATTAACAAGGTAAGGTATTTTAAAAAATAGCGTCTGAAATGGCGCTTAGATAACGGGATTCGGGCGGTGGGATGTGTCCCGCTTGAGTCCAAGATATTAAAGACGACAAGAACATCAAGCGGGCCATGGATTGGCTGGCCCAGAATTTCACGGTCCGGGAGAACCCCAAATACAATTCCTGGCACTATTATTATCTATACGCATTGGAGCGGGCCGGGATTTTTACCAACACAGAACTATTTGGCGCCAATGAATGGTATCCGATCGGCGCGAATTACCTCTTGAACGAGCAGAAACCGGACGGCTCCTGGAATGACAGCGGCATCCCGATTCAGGACACCTGCTTTGCCGTCCTGTTCCTGAGACGGGCCACCCAGCCGCTCAAGATTGAAATTACGCCCGGTGGCGCGCCCAGTGGGGAGGGGAAATAAGGGAGGGGGATTAAAGCATGAAACCAAGCATTACAAAAACACGTAACGTGTTCGCAAAGATTGGCATGTTCAGCGGTATTTCCTTTTTCCTTATGTTCATTATTTACCTCTCAAATGAGATAAATCAATACCGGCCGCCTTATGCGATATTATTAATCGTAT
This sequence comes from Planctomycetota bacterium, assembly GCA_038059695.1. Taxonomy (GTDB): domain Bacteria; phylum Planctomycetota; class MHYJ01; order JACQXL01; family JACQXL01; genus JACRIK01. The sequence goes on along the minus strand of JBBTIZ010000088.1, from coordinate 416 downwards.
CATTAGTTATTACTGTGGTCTCGGTGGTTATTACGTTGGTTTTGACTCTTTTGTTTGATAAAATCAAGGAGAAAATAGGTGCGTTGCTTGGTCTGGCATTAGTATTCGTGTATGGTACATGTTCAATAAAAGTTATTATTGATGTGTGGAAGTGGAGCCAAACTTATAGATAATCCGGAGTTCGGGGGACAGCATACTGAACTCTACTGAGACCGCGAAAGCGCCCTGTGCAAAGCACTGGTCGGGAGCATTCGCGCAGCGAAGCGCACCGGGTACACTCCGCAGAGACCGCGATAGCGAATACTTATTACCTTTTCCTTGCCTTTTCGTCAAAAGAGTGGTAGATTACAAAAACTGCATCCTGGACGATGCATAGATAAAGGGCTATAAGCCGAGGTGTGTGTCACCAGAGAATT
>JBBTIZ010000087.1:14474-18499 GCA_038059695.1 Planctomycetota bacterium | reverse complement strand
GGGATAAGACTCCCTCGCTTCAGGCGGGGGACTCTAAGAGGAGGAATAATTTCAGATGTCTTTAATCGAGTTAACCGACCTGATAGAAAGCGGCGCACATTTCGGGCACAAGTCATCCAGATGGAACCCCAAGATGAAAACATATATCATGGGCACCCGCAAAGGCACTCATATTATTGATTTGAAAGAGACAATAAAGAGTGTTATTAAGGCAACCGAATTGCTTAAGGCCATTGCCCGGGGCGGTGGATTGGCTATATTCGTGGGTACCAAGAAACAGCTGGCCAGCGTTGTTGAATCAGAAGCCAAACGTTGCGAGATGCCTTATGTTAATAACCGCTGGCTGGGCGGCACTGTCACTAATTTTGATACCATCAAGAAACAGTTGACTAAATTGCTTAAATGCGAAAAATCCGAGGCCGATGGAAGTCTCGTTCATTATAACAAGAAGGAACAATCCCAGTTCCAGCGCGAAATGCAGCGGTTGCGGGGTAATCTGGGCGGATTACGCGTAATGGCGCGACTACCCGATGTGCTGATTGCCGTTGACCAGGGCCGTTCTAAGACCGCTCTGGCCGAAGCCAGCCGCGCTAATATTCCGACTATCTGTCTGCTTGATACGGACGGCAACCCTTCAAATATTACTATCCCGATTCCCATAAATGATGATGCCATCAAGTCCGTCGGACTGGTCCTGTCTAAATTGGCGGATGCTATCATTGAAGGCCGGAGTGAATTGGTGATAAAGCCATTGAAGACCGAAGGTGAACCGGAAGAAAAGGCAACTAAGAGAATCATCCACTTTAAGAAGGAAGGCATCAGGCCGATGGATAAAGGCAAGAAAGACAGTACCCCAAAAGTTCATACAAAGAAATAGTTATTTAATCCCGACAAAAACTGCCGGGATAAGACCCAGTAAAGACACCGAAAGCATTCGGGGTCTAACTGGCTCTAAGGAGTTATTCTATATGAGCGCTATTACCGCTACCCAGGTGAAGGAATTGAGAGACAAGACCTCAGCCAGTATGGCTGAATGCAAAAAGGCGCTGGAAGAGGCGTGCGGCGATGTGAATAAGGCCTCTGATTGCCTGAGACGCCGCGGGTTAGCCCTGGCCGAAAAGAAGATGGACAAGGCCGTGTCCCAAGGGCGCATCGGTTCATATATTCATTCCAACGGCAAGGTCGGCGTTATGCTGGAACTGGCCTGCGAGACGGATTTCGTGGCTAAGAATGACGACTTCCAGACGTTGCTTAAAGACCTGTGTCTTCATATAACCGCCATGTCTCCGCTGGTGATTTCCAAGGAGCAGTTGGATGCGCAGATGATTGAACAGGAGAAAGAGTTTTACCGCAAGGAACTTAAGGATAAGCCGCCTCAAATGGTGGATAAGATTGTGGACGGCAAGATAGAGAAGTTTTTCTACGCCCAGAAGTGCCTGCTGGACCAGCCGTTTGTCAAGGATGATAAGATGAAAGTCGGCGACTTGATAAAGAATCATATCGCCAAGTTCGGCGAGAATATCGTGGTCAAGCGATTCCAGCGGTTTGAAATCGGGAAATAGCCGGGTGAACAATATCAACTGAAATGATAAAACCCAAATACAAAAGGGTTGTTCTTAAACTCAGTGGCGAGAGTTTCTGTCCTAAAAAAGGGCATGGTATAGACATTCCCCAGGTAGATTTATTAGCCAAGGAATTAATATCGGTGGTGCCGTTGGTCCAGCTGGCCATAGTCGTCGGCGGCGGTAATATCGTCCGGGGCGGCGAGTTTGAAAAGCAGGGCGTCAATATCGCCACGGCTGATTATATGGGCATGGTCGCCACGTTGGTTAATGCCCTGGCGCTCCAGGATATGATGGAAAAGAACGGCGTGCCGACCAGATTGTTGACCGCTATTCCGATGCAGGCCGTGGCTGAGCCTTTTATCAGGCGCCGGGCTATCAGGCATCTGGAAAAAGGCCGGGTCATTATCTTAGCCGCCGGTACCGGCAATCCGCATTTTACCACAGATACTGCCGCAGTCCTGCGCGCTACGGAAATCAACGCCGATGCCATCTTCAAAGCTACCAAGGTTGACGGAGTGTATTCCGATGACCCATTCAAGAATCCCAAGGCGAAAAAATACGACCGCCTGAGTTATATGGAGGTTATTAAACGGCGGTTGAAGGTTATGGATTCTACCGCGATTACGTTGTGTATGGAGCGGGGAATCCCCATTATCGTATTTAATTTTAATAAGCGCGGTAATATAAAACGGGCTATCCAGGGCGAACGAATCGGGACTGTCATATCTTAACCCGGTCTACCGGTTGACCAGTGTGCCAGTCAGTCGGTATGCCTGATAAATTAAAACATAATCCCGACAAAAACTGCCGGGATAAGACCCAGTAACGACATAACGTCACTTCGTGCTGCTATGTCTAACTGGCTCTAAGGAGTTCATATGCCAAGCCATCCTATTTGTAATGATGCGGAACAGAAGATGCAAAAAGCAATGGAGGTAATGACCGGTGAATTCAGGGGAATCAGGACCGGTCGGGCCTCGCCGGCTCTGGTGGATAATATCAAGGTGGAATATTACGGTTCGCCTACGCCCCTGAAACAGATTGCTAATATCTCTGTGCCTGAGCCGCGGATGATTATTATCAAGCCCTATGACCTGTCATCGCTTGGCGCAATAGAGAAAGCGATTATGACGTCAGATGCCGGTATTAATCCCAATAATGACGGTAAACTTATCAGGTTGAACCTGCCGCCTTTAAGCGAAGATAGGCGTAAGCAACTCAGCAAGGTCGCCCGGGATACTGCAGAAAAGATTAAGGTGGCGGTTCGTAATATCCGGCGCGACGGTATTAAGTTGGTCGAGGATGAGGAGAAGAAGAAGACCATAACCGAGGATGCCAAATTCAAACTTAAGGATGAATTGCAGAAGTTGACCGAGAAATACGAAAAGCAGATTGATGATAATGTTTCCAAGAAAACCACTGAGATAATGGAAATATGATACAGTTAAAGCAAGCCCGAGCCGGCGTGGTTACAGAACAGATGAAGGCAGTGGCTCAGGCAGAAAATATCGCGCCGGCTGATTTACGGGAATTGATTAAGACCGGCCGGGTGGTTCTTCTTGCCAATCGTCTGCGATGGTCAGGATACAAGAATTTGCCGCAAAGAGTTATCTGCGGGGTCGGCAAGAATATGCGCATCAAGGTCAATGCCAATATCGGCACCTCCACTGATTATTCTGATATCAAAGACGAGATAAAGAAACTGAAAATCGCCTCTGATGCCGGAGCTGATGCGGTTATGGATTTATCCACTTCCGGCGATATTGGGGATATCCGCCGTAAACTTCTATCGCAATCTTCAATTCCTTTGGGCACGGTTCCTATCTATGAAGCCGCGGCTTATTCACTCGGTCGGCTGGGGAAAAAGACGGATATCCATCGGTCTATAAAAGAACTTACGGTTGATGATATGTTTAAGGCAATTGAGAATCATTGTCAGGACGGAGTGGACTTTATCACGGTGCACTGCGGCGTAACGCGTGACGTGGTGGCTGATTTGGAAAATGACGGCCGGGTGGGCGGGATGGTCAGCCGGGGCGGTTCTATCCTGACTGAATGGATGAGAATTCACAAGCAGGAAAATCCGCTTTATCAGTATTTTGACAGGTTATTAGATATATCTCGTGAATATGATGTAGTTTTGAGTTTGGGCGACGGATTGAGGCCCGGCGCAATCGCTGATGCCTTTGACCGTGCCCAGGTAGGGGAGTTGATGGTGTTGGCCAAATTGGCTAAGCGGGCTCGGGCGGCTGATGTCCAGGTGATGATTGAAGGTCCGGGCCACGTTCCCTTAAACCAGATTCAGGCGCAGGTGCAACTCCAAAAATCGCTCTGTGACGAGGCGCCGTTTTATGTGTTGGGTCCGCTGGTGATTGATTCTGCGCCTGGTTATGACCATATTACATCGGCTATCGGCGCGGCTGTAGCCGGTTGGGCCGGCGCTGATTTTATCTGCTATGT
>JBBTIZ010000087.1:0-14374 GCA_038059695.1 Planctomycetota bacterium | reverse complement strand
CGGCTATCGGCGCGGCTGTAGCCGGTTGGGCCGGCGCTGATTTTATCTGCTATGTTACACCCAGCGAACATCTGGGCTTGCCCACGCCGGATGATGTTAAAGATGGTGTTATTGCGGCGCGCATTGCGGCTCAGGCGGCTGATGTTGCCAGGGGTAATTCATCGGCCTGGCGGAATAATAAGGCCTTCTCGGAATATCGTCGGCAGTGCGACTGGGAAAAACAGATTGCCTATTCCATTGATCCGGCCAAGGCGACCAAATACCGTTCCCGCCGGAAAACCAAATCCAAAACCGCCTGTTCTATGTGCGGTGAAATTTGCGTATATACGATAAACAAGAAATAATTGATTATGATTAAATTTATTGTCGGTTTGCAATGGGGCGACGAAGGCAAGGGCAAGATTGTGGACTACCTTTCCGCTCTATCTGATTTCGTGGTCAGATACCAGGGAGGCGGTAATGCCGGTCATACCGTGGTTAAGGGCAACAAGAAATTCGTCCTGCATCTGGTTCCTTCAGGCATACTCCATCGCGGCGTGAAATGCGTCATCGGCAATGGCGTGGTCTTTGACCCGGCCCAGTTTATCAAGGAGGTCAAGGGGCTCAAATCCAGACATATTAATATCGCCCGTAATATATATATCAGCGGACAGGCGCATCTGGTAATGCCGTATCATAAGGTGATGGACCAGTTATCCGAGCGCCACCTCGGTAAGCGTAAGATTGGCACGACCGGATTGGGAATCGGGCCTTGTTATTCCGATAAATACGCCCGGACCGGCATCAGGGTGAATGACTTGTTTAATAAACCTCTGTTTTACCAGCGTCTTAAGGAAAACCTCAATCTCAAGAATAAGTTCTTTCAGGCGCTGAAGATTAAACCACTTTCTATATCTAAAGTATATTCAGAATATCTGTCTTATGCCCGTCTTATCAGGCCATTTGTTACTGATACCAGAAGATTACTGATTGATGCCATTAAGAGTAACAGGAATATCCTTATAGAAGGCGCCCAGGGCACGATGCTGGATATTGATTTCGGCACATACCCGTTTGTGACTTCTTCCAATTCATCCTTGGCTGGAGTTTCATCAGGCACAGGAATTCCTTTAGCCAATAAACGTATTGAGGTCATTGGGATTCTCAAGGCATATACCACCCGGGTAGGCGAAGGTCCATTCCCGGCTGAAAATACCGGAACCTTGGGCGATGTCTTAAGGACGTTGGGCGGCGAATTTGGGGCGACCACAGGCCGACCGCGCCGGTGCGGCTGGCTGGATTTGGTTGTGGCCCGCACGGCCATTGAACTTAATGCGGTCAGTTGTATTGCTATGACTAAACTGGATGTTCTTTCGCATCTGGCATTCCTGAAGGTTGCTGTTGCCTATAAATATAAAGGAAAGTTGTTAACACACTTTCCAGCAGATATCTCGGTCTTGGAGCAATGCCAGCCGGTTTATGAGACGTTACAGGGCTGGCCTGAGGATATATCCGGCATCAAGAAATACCGCGACCTGCCTGAGAATGCCCGGAAATACGTTACGTTTATTGAAAATAAATTAGCCGTGCCGATAAAGATGGTTTCGGTTGGTGCAGAAGAAAAACAGGTTATACATAAGAAGTAAATAGTAGTCAGCAGACAAATGAATTTACCCAATCATATCGCAATAATAATGGACGGCAACGGCCGGTGGGCCAAGGAACGTGGCGCGTCTCGTGTCAAAGGTCATGAAAAGGGCGCCCAGGTCGTCAACGAGATTGTCCGCGAGGCCGCTAGAATTGGCATTAAATGGCTGACCCTCTATGCCTTTTCCAGCGAGAATTGGAAACGGCCCAAATATGAAATCTCTTTCCTGATGCGGCTTCTGAATAAATACCTGATTCGTGAAGAAGCCGAGATAATGGGCAATAATATCAGGTTTGCCACTATTGGTCGGACCGGGGATTTTCCCAAAAAGACGCAAGAACTGATTAAACAATTGAAGGATAAAAGCAGTTCTAATACGGGTTTGACATTATGCCTGGCACTGAATTATGGCGCTCGGTCAGAGATTGTTGATGCGGTAAAAAAGATATGCGAGAATGATGTTGACCTCAAGACCGTAAACGAAGAGACCATCAAGCGATACTTTTATGACCCGGATATGCCTGACCCGGACCTGTTAATCAGGACCGGCGGCGAATACCGCCTGAGCAATTTTCTGTTATACCAGATGGCGTATACGGAATTTTATATCACACCGACATACTGGCCGGATTTTACCATAGGGCATTTCCACAAGGCCATAGAGGAATTTAATCAGCGCGAGCGCCGGTTTGGCGGGATTAAATAACCATGGTTAGTATGGCTTGAAGACGAATAGTTTCTTTGCCACTTCTATAAAACTCCAACCCAGGATTACCACCCAATAGCCGGAAGCAATCTTGAGATTGATATCCGGTGATGGCATTAATTTAACTAATACCAATGGAATCAGGGTTGTTCCGTATACAAACAGGACGGCTAATGAAGCAATCAATCTATGTTTGGACCAGACCTTGATGGCCGGGATGGTTTCGTTTGCCTGGACCAGCGCACCGCCGAATATAGGGTGATAATAGATGGTCAGAAGAACCACATGGAATACCCAGGTGCCAAAGCCGGTGTTAATTAATTGCCAGATTGTCGGATGAAGTTTAATGGGATGCCATAACAAGAGATAAGATAGTATTGCTCCCAGCAGGACTAAAATCGGTATGTTTTGGTGCCCGATAACAATACGGGTATTTATTTGGTGATTGGATTTTAGGGTCGAGGCGACCTCGCCGAAGACGCACCAGAGAAAAATACCGGACGTTAACCCAGAAACGTTCTGCCAGACCGGTTCAATGCTATTCAATCCAACCAGGAGGAAAAAGGCGCTGAAAGCCAGATAGGTTATGCCGGCAATAATAGTCGCTTTCGCGCCCAAGGGATAGATACGGCTGAGTGAAAAGTGCGTCAGGAAAAAGAGAAACAGCATTATCACCACCGTCGTGGCAAAGGGGTAGGCAACTGTTTTATCAATTAGATTCATCATATATTACGCTCCTTCTGTCCTGCCAAAAATGTTATTAATAATCAATATTAGCAATATGCTAATGTGTCAAGTAATTTCGTATTACATTTTGATTAATTCGTGCTACTGATTATGCTGGCCAAAGCTTAGGCGGGGTGGGTGAGCGCTTATTCTACTTTAAGGTCTACGAATTCCATCTCTATATTTTCCTCGCCGCCCCAGGCATTAAGTTTGAGGGTGTAGGCGAGCGAGAGCGGTTTATTCTCTGCTTTGTCCAGTAAGGATATGTAGGGACTTTTGTTATAGGCGATGACCCGATAGGTTTTTCCATTCTGTTTGACAAAGAATGTCAGGTGCTTGAGATTGTTGCCAATCAATTTAGGGACGCCGGCCACCTGGACATTATGCGAACAGAAAACCGGCTCCTCGTTGCCTTCCCCGAAGGGCGAGAGCATTTTTATCTCCGAGAGCATTTTCTTGGTTATTTGTCTAAAATCCAAGGTCATATCTATGTCAATGGATGGCGTAAAAGCTTCCGGCTTGAGATGGTTCCTGGCGTATTCATTAAGTTTGGCCTGGAGTTGCGGGATATGCCGATGGGTTATCTGCAGGCCCGCGGCGTATTCGTGCCCGCCTACGGATAATAATAATTCCCGGCAATCACAAAGGGCATTGTAGAGATGAAAGGAGGGGATAGAGCGCGCCGAGCCCTTGCCAATCCCATTCTCTGTGGAAATCAGGATAGTCGGACGATAGAATTCATCAGCGAGTTTGGATGCGACGATACCCAGAACCCCGGAATGCCATTTATCGCTGGCCAGGACAATGCAATAGTTCTTATCCAGGTCATAGTCCTCCCGGACTATTTTTGACGCCTCCTGCAGGATTTTACCTTCTATTTTCTGACGTTCTTTATTATTCTGTTCCAGTTGAGCGACTAATTTTTCTATCTCTGATGGATCATCAGAAATCAGCAGTTTGATACTGCCGTATGAGTCGCCCAGGCGGCCGGCCGCATTAAGGCGAGGTCCGAGCCGAAAGCCAATATCTCTTGCCTTGATGGGAGCATCTGATAATCCGGTTTGTTTGATAAGGGCATTTAAGCCGGATATCTTGGTGTGCGGAAGCGCATCCAGGCCATAAGAGCAGAGAATCCTGTTTTCACCGGTCATCGGCGCGACATCAGCGATTGTGCCCATCGTTACCAAGGCTATTGAGTCCATCAGGAAGTCGTGGAAGACGCTGTTGTTTTTCTTGGCCTGAGAGAAGGTGTCCATCAAAGACCAGCATACCTTGAAGGCCACACCTACGCCGGATAGGAAATAAGAATCGTTGGTTTCTTTATTAAGTTTAGGATTAACAATGATGCATTGCGGCAATTCAGATGGTATTTCGTGGTGGTCTGTAACAATAACGTCCATTCCTAATTTTTTAGCATAGGCAATTTCTGCAGTATTAGAGATGCCGCAATCCACAGTGATAATAAGGTTTATACCGCGCTGGGCGATTTCATCAATGGCTTCTTTAGAAAGCCCGTACCCCTCAATCAGGCGGTGCGGGATGTAAAAATCAACTTCACGACCTAACAGGCGGAAGAATCTTTTCATCAGCGCCACAGATGTTATGCCGTCAACATCGTAATCGCCGTAGATGAGGATTCTTTCATTATTGAGTAGTGCTTGTTCAATGCGTTTATGGGCCGCGGATATGCCGGGTATGAGGCCAGGCGGGAGCAGATTGTTTATATTGGGCGTGAGGAATAATTTTGCCTGAACGGCATCGTGAATATTGCGCTGGATAAGAATCTGGGCAATGGTTTCCGAGATGTTTAAGGCATTGGCCAGATACCGGACAGAGTCCGCTTCAGGCGTTTCCTTAAGATGCCATTTCTTGGTGGGCATATATAATTTAGTAAACGGATTTAGCGGATAAAGCAGATTTCAACAATTCTAAAGCCATTATCGCAGATTTTCGCTGAATATACCTTCTGTTCCCTTTAAAATTGTATTTATATACGGTTACCCGGCCTTTGATATTGATGCCTATATAGACCAGCCCTGTCGGTTTTTCGCGTGAACCTCCCGATGTGCCGGCAATGCCGGTGACAGATATTCCCGCGTCGGTTTTCTCGGACTTGGTGATATTCTTTGCCATCAAGCGGCAAACCTCATAACTGACTGCTCCGTATTTTTCCAGAATGCTCTGTTTAATTCCGAGCCGTTTTGCTTTGGATGTGTTGCTGTAGCAGATGATTCCTTCCCTGAATACTTCGGAAACTCCAGGAATAGTGGTGAGTTTATGGCTGATAAGTCCGCCGGTGCAGGATTCGGCAACCGCTAAAGTCAATCCCTTTTTCAGCAATAACGAAACAATTTTGCGAATCATCCTTTTCTGTCAACAACGGTTAGGTTGCCTTTATATGCTTTTAATTTAATTGAGCCGGTGATTCTTTGTGATAGTTCATGAAATAATTTATCCAATGCCTTTTTAAGAGGCGATGAACAGGCGCCTTGATATATCAATTCCGCATATTTGGCTGATAGGGTGGACTGGAACTGGAGGACCTCTTTGGGCATAATCAATCCGTAGAGCGTCTGGTAAGCCGTGTAAAGAACGGTTGCGGCTGGCGCCTCATAAATCTCACGTATCTTTTCGCCGGAAATCTTGTTTTCTATCATATCCACCCGGCCGATGGCGTTTCGGCCGCCGATGTTGTTAAGTATTTCTATCATTTCTAATAGGTCGGTTTTTTTATTATCAAGCGAGACAGGAATACCTTGTTCAAACTTTATTTCTATAGAAGTAGATTTATCCAAGGTTTCCATAAGCGGCGTGGTAATAATGAAACTGTCTCGTTGCGGTTCTATCCATTGGCGGCCCACCGCACCTAACTGGATATTTACACCCCAGAGGTTGGATTCAATGTTATATAATGACTGTGTAGCAGTGTCTATCTGGATATTATGTTTCTTGATATATTTGATGTCATCCTTGACTGTTTTCAATTCCAATTCCTTAAGCGGAGAAATAATTTTAAGATGAGGGGCGAGGTTGTGGATACAGTTGTCAAATCTGATATGGTCGTTACCAATGCCCCGGGCGCCGTGGGCGACATATTCGCAGTTTTCATCCTCGGCGATGCTTACCAGTTCCTCGGCGATTAAGGGACGAGAGAGCGCCGCGGCCAGCAGATAGCCATTGTCATAAACCGCCTGGGCGTGCAGTGCCGGCAGGATAAAGTCATGTATAAACTTTCTGCGCAGGTCGGCGATATGGGCGACCGTGGCGCCCAGATTGACCGCCTTTTCGCCCAGTGGTTCAAGATAGGTTATTTGTCCTAATTGTGCCAGGAAAGTGATGACATTAAAACCTTTGTTCTGGAGATAGTGAATGCAGATGAGATTGTCCACGCCCCCAGAAAAGGCGAAAATCACTTTTTCCATATTAGATATTGTATATTATTAAACGTTAAACTTCAAATTAATCTGATTTTTTAGTCAGCCGCAAATACAGGAGCGACAGCAATATGCCTATTAGATACAGTAACAATAAAGGAACCGCAATAAGCGTCTGATTAATCGGATCGCCGCTGGGTGTGATTATAGCCGCAATAATAAATGCCAGCAAGACACTGATTTTTATTTTACTCCAGTATATTTGGGGCGTAAGAATTTTAATCTGAACTAAAAAAAGCATTATCAATGGCAGTTGGAATACCAAGCCCATAATAACCGTGAGCATAATAAAGAGGTTGAAATAATTGGTGAGATTGAAGTTATTACTGATAAGAGACGGGTCTCCATAAGAAGCGAGATATTTCAGCATAAATGGCGTGAAAATGAGGTAACTGAAAAGCACGCCGGTTGCAAAAAGGATTAGTGAGAAGGGCAGGTAAAATAGGACATGTTTTTTTTCGTGAGAATAGAGTCCGGCACTGATGAATTTCCAGAGTTGATATATGATAAAAGGGCCACTTAATACAAAGGCGGCAATTAAACTTGCCTTAAAATAGATGAGGAATTTTTCGGGGTAATCCAGAGCTCTAAGAGGGTCTCCTCCTGATGCTTTAAGATGAGGAGAAACGATAATTCTTAATATCTGTTCTTGGTAAATGAAGCAGGCAGCCAGCGCGATGGCAAATGCTAGGGCTGACCATATCAGGCGAACCCGCAGTTCCTCCAGATGTTCGCCTAAGGATAATCTTTTTTCTTCCATATGGTCTCATAGGCCAGAAGATTTAATCTTTCCATTCGACGCGTAGAAGGTCGTAAAGCTCTTTTTCTCTTAAGACCACAGCGCCCAGATAAATTGCCTTTTTGTAATTCTCGTCGTTTTCGAAATCTTTGCCGACCACAACATAGGTGATATTATCATTCAATATTGATAAGACATCGCCGCCAAATTCTTCGATCTTCTTTTTCAGGTCTTCTATCAGGTATTTTCCGACCGGCCTGCCGGCAAATATAAATGTTTTAGTTCGTTGCCGGTTATAAATATCGCTGTTTACTAAATCCTCAGTAGCGATGGGGTTATCGCTTTTCATGGTATCGGGGATTATCGCCGCCTGGGAATAATCATCAAATACCTTGATGATTTTCGCCTTGCCTTTAGATTTCTTTAATCCGCCTTTGAGGATTGTAAAGATATCGAAATCCATCCCCTTAACAATGGCGTCCTGGGCGCCTAAATCAATACAAACAGAATTATTGCCTATATCGGCGAGGATAATTTTGCCGTCAATTTCAATGCCTTCGCCGATTAACTCCATGCGGTTTCTCAGCTTTTCCAATCTTTCCTCATATTCTTTCTTTTTCTTGGTTAATTCAACGATTTTCGCTTCGCCTTCTTTGGTCTTTTCGGTAGTCGTGGCATCAATTTGCCTGATGCCTTCCTGCAATACAGAGGTATCAAGTTCTCCCTGGGTGGTAATTCTTTGGGTATCTTTTTCCAACGTAGAAATATCTTCTCTCACCCGGATAATATCTTCAGTTTTCTGGTCTATATTTTTATATAAATCGCCTCTTTCATCCTTGGTTCCTACTACCTTGACAATCTCGTTCCATGAATTATTACGGGCAGTAGTCAAATCCTTGTTCTTGTCGGTATTTTGTTTGGCCAAACGCTCCATGACATCTATTAATGTCTGGAGATTAAGCGGTTTTTTCGGCAGGTCCTTTTCTGGCCAGGGTTCGTACTCCGCTATCTGGTAATTGGTGGTTAAGTATTCCACCATCCTGTTCAGGAACGATTTCAGGTTATCATAGTTATTCCAGACATCGCCTGTAGAGATTGCCCGTTCGTCACGTGATAACCAGCCCACACGAACAGAAATATTAGTTGCTTTTTCTGTAGCGCTTTCCAGGTCGCGTTGTTTGGTTTGGCTGGTTTGTTTTGCCTTTTCTAATTCCTTGACTTTTTCGTTGTAATCGCCGATGGTGAGATAAGAACTAATTGTCGAGATAAGAAGCAGGATTCCCGATATTATCAACACCACAGTTGCCGTAGTATCCTGAGAGCGTTTCTTAATGATAGTCTTTTTTGCCATAACTAACCCTTCGTTTCGCTCAGGATAAGAGCCAGTAACTCACTGCGTTCCTAACTGGCTCTAATCACCCAGGTAATATTCTAAGCTTTTTTTCGCCTCATCGTCTTCCACGCGGGGGATATTTAATCTTTTGACCCAGAGGAGATTGTCTTTATCCATATCTCTTTCTTCAGGGTCGTCGCCGATGAGGGCAAAATCTGTTTTAAGAGAGACCTTTTTTTCTACTATGGCACCCATATCAGTCAGCCGCTGTTCTATTTCTTCGCGGTCATACTTGAATGGGCCTCTTCTGAACTTGCCGATGAGTACCACTGTCCGGCTATGTTTTGGGTGGTAAAAGATATTGGTAATATAATCGCCGTCCGTAATAGGTTCGTCCTCTTTTTCCATTTTAGTGATAGACGCTAAACTGTAAATATCAAAGACCCTTTTCACTTCTATTTGCCCTTTCCATTTTCTGATGAATCCCTGTTGTTGACGGTAGGCCATAAATTTAGAACCCACTCTGACGCCGTCTTTACTGCCCAGGGTTATAAAAGTGAACCTATTTTTAATGTCCGGGCTGTATGTCTTGCCGTAGGCCTCTATGATATCGCGGTTATATGCTTCTTTTGAAGCCAAGTCCTCCAGGGCATATTTAGCAATAGACACTTCATTTTCCAGGCGGATGGTATCTTTCTTGAATTTTTCTATGATACCGGGCAATTTCTCCTCTTTGATTTTTTTATCATTATTTAACTGGTCTTTGAGTATCAGGTATTTCTCGTTTTCCTTTGCCTTTTTATTAAGCACGTCCTCTTTATTCTGTTTTAATTCGAGGATATAGGAGCTCTTACGTTGCAAGATTTCCTCCTGGAACTGCTTTAACTGCGAAGATTGTTTTTCGGAGGTCTTCTTCTCGTAGTCGGTCCTGGCCAGTTTATATTCGGAAACGAATACTTTTTCCATCGCCTCATAGATGATGTTTTCTATCATCGGTTCCCGGCCCATCAGGGTGTAAGATTTCTTTTTCTCATCCACATATTTCGATAACTGTTCGATGGTTATTTCCTCGTTCGCGCCCACCGGCAATATCAGGGGCGAAATCTTTAGCATAAAGAATTTGATGTCCTTTACTTTATCCTCTGTTTCCCTGGCTATTTTGTTCTCGTGCGATATCTTCTCTTCGACGCTTTTGAGCATTCCGCCGGTTAAAATAATCGAGGTTAATCCAGCAAAAGATAGGGTGACGGCAATGATAAGAACGATATGAGAAACCCCCTGTGATTGGTGTTTTTTCAGGTTCATAAACTATTGATACTCGCCTTATTAATGTCCTATCAAGTTAATATTCCGGTGCATCTAAAATCCCCCTTAATCCCCCTTTTGCAGAGGGGGAAATAGGGGGATTAGAACCATTGACCCAATAATATCATTTACTAATATCATTTATATGCGGGGTCAAGAAAAACAATACCTTATTTTAACCCGGCCGCATAACTAACAATATCCACGATGCGATGGGAATAACCCCACTCGTTATCATACCAGCCGAAGACCTTGGCCTGTGTTTTATCGATAACCATGGTGGACAGGGCGTCAAAGATGCACGAGGCCGGATTAGCAATGATATCTGTCGAGACAATCGGGTCTTCGGTATATTCCAGGAATCCTTTCAGCTGGCCTTGGGATGCGGATTTGAAGGCGCTGTTGATTGCTTCAACGGTGGCTTCTTTCTTGAGGTCAACCACCAGGTCAACCAAAGAGCCGGTCGGGACCGGAACCCGGACGGCCACGCCGTTAAGTTTGCCGGCCACTTCAGGGATGACCTCGCCGATGGCCTTGGCCGCGCCGGTAGAAGTTGGGATGATATTAATGGCCGCAGCCCGGGCCCGTCTGAGGTCTTTATGTATCAGGTCCAGGATAGATTGGTCGTTGGTATAGGCGTGAATGGTGGTCATCAGCCCGCGGACGATGCCGAAATTATCGTTAAGCACTTTAACCAGCGGCGCCAGGGCATTGGTGGTGCAGGAGGCGTTGGAGATGATGTTGTGTTCTTTCTTCAGTTTCTGTTCGTTGACGCCCATGACAATCACCGCATCCACCGGTTCCTTGGCCGGCGCGGTCAGGACCACTTTCTTGGCGCCTGATTTGAGGTGGCCTTCCAGGGCGGCGCGTGTGGTATGAACCCCGGTTGATTCCACCACCCAGTCAACATTATATTGCCCCCAAGGCAGTTTGGTGACATCCTTTTCGGCTACCACCTTTATCTTCTTGCCGTTTATGACGAAGTCGGTTCCATCAACTGCTACTGAACCGGGGAATCTGCCGTAAACAGAATCGTATTTCAGCAGATGGGCCAGGGTCTTGGCATCGGACAGGTCGTTTATGACCACGACCTCAAAGTTGGGGTTCTGGGACATGGCCTTGAATACGTTCCGGCCGATTCTGCCAAAGCCATTGATTGCTATTTTGATTGCCATATTCGACTCCTTCTTCTAAGTAAGCGGATAAACTGATTACATGGATTAAGCAGATAAATCCGCTTAATCATTATTATCTGCTGAATCTCTTCCATCCCGAATGTTTTCGGGATGGCATAACATTAAGCAAGTTAAACTATTACTGCTAAATCTGTCAAGAGATATATTGACAAAATATACCGGTTATTTTATATAGTATCGGGCATGAAAGCGAAGATAGAGGTTTATATTGACGGGGCGTCCAGGGGCAACCCCGGACCTTCAGCGGTCGGTATTTTTATCAGGGAGTCAAGCGGAAAGGAGATTGTACGAAGGGGTGAATATATCGGAGAAGTGACTAATAATGTGGCGGAATATACGGCCTTAATCAGGGCGCTGAAATACCTGCTGGACCACCCCGAAATAATCGGGACTCCGCTTCGGCTCCGCAAAAAACTGACCACGGCTGCCCGGGGCATTACGATATATTCTGACAGCGAACTTCTGGTGAAGCAGATTAAGGGGGATTATAGGATAAGGAGCGAAAATCTTATTCCATTGTCGATTGAAGCGAGAGGGTTATTGAAGAAGATTCCCGCTGTGGAGTTTAATCTGATTCCCAGGGAAGAAAATAAGGTAGCTGATAAATTAGCGAACAAGGCCATGAATATAAGGGGTGAAATAGATGAATTATCCCGATATACATCGGGATCTAACTCGCTGTCCCTACGGGACTCCCTTCGGTCGTAACTCCCCGTGGGCTAACAGCGAGTAAGAAAGGCAGGTGGGTAACCGCTCCCCGATGAATATCGGGGGGAGGAAAGTCCGGGCTCCAGAGGACAGGGTGACGGCTAATGGCCGCCATCCCCGACGTTATGTCGGGGAGCGAGACAGTGCCACAGAAAATATACAGCCAGATTCTGACCCTAAAGGTTGGAAAGGCAATGGTGAAATGGTGGGGTAAGAGCCCACCGCTTCCCGAGTAATCGGGAGGGCACGGAAAACCTCACCCGGAGCAAGACCAAATTCACCCAGCCCTTGCGTGCAAGGGCTGGGCAAGGGGTAGACCGGTCCGGTCGTAAGTCCCAGGTAGGTCGTTTGAGTCCCGCAATAATGCGGGACCAAGATAAATGGTTACTACCCGAAAGGGATACAAAACCCGGCTTATAGCCTGCCTTTTTAGAGCCAGTTAACCCGTATGGGTGTTACTGGCTCTTATCCCGCCCCGACGTTACGTCGGGGCGGGGCTTACCTTATATGTATTATGCAGATTCGTTCGGTTGAGTGGATTGGTGGTGAAAAAGGGTATTTAAGATTAATCGATCAATCCAAACTGCCGCATAAACTTACCTACCTAAAGTGTACTACCGCAGAGCAGGTGGCGTCGGCTATAAAGAAACTGCAGGTCAGAGGCGCTCCGGCTATCGGCGTGGCCGCGGCGTTCGGGGCGTATCTGGGCATAAGAAGTTACAAAAGGTTACAAGGGGTTACACATTCGCTTCGCTCAGTGCAAGCAAAAGGTTACAAGGGGTTACATAAGAGATTTAGCAAAATATATCAGATGTTGCTGGCGACCAGGCCGACCGCGGTTAACCTGAAATGGGCATTAGAGAGGATAAACAACAGGATTAAACAACCCCCTTTTATTCCCCCTTTGTTAAGGGGGACTGAGGGGGTTGTTACTCAGTTAAATTCCGTTGTTAATATTATCTACGAGGAGGCGCTGAAGATTCTACAGGAAGACCGGGAGACCTGTTATCAGATAGGGCTGAACGGCGCGAAACTAATCAAAAACGGCTCCAATATCCTGACCCTTTGCAATGCCGGGCTGTTGGCCACGGCCGGAATCGGCACGGCCCTGGCGCCGATGTATATCGCCAGAAGGCAGGGCCGGCGATTCTCGGTTTATTCGTCAGAGACCAGGCCGGTTCTGCAGGGCGCCCGGCTGACCGTCTGGGAACTCCAGAGGAACCATATCCCGGTTACTCTGATTTGCGATAATATGGTTGGGTCCCTAATGCAAGGGATTCACCACAAAGGCACAAAGGTCACAAAGTCGCAGAAAATAGATTTAGTGATAGTCGGGGCGGACCGGATTGCCCGCAACGGCGATACCGCCAATAAGATTGGCACCTATCAGGTGGCGCTTCTGGCACACCATCACAAGATACCGTTTTATGTCGCCGCGCCGATGTCTACATTTGATAGAAATATCAAGACCGGTAAGGATATTCCCATAGAATACAGGTCGCCGGATGAAGTAACGAGGATAAAGATGATAGATGAGAGAGGCCAGATGAAAGAGGTGCAAATCGCTCCACGCAATACCAAGGCATATAATCCCGCTTTTGATGTTACGCCGGCTAAATATATAAAAGGGTTTATTACGGAAAGGGGGATTAAATCTGGGGACACAATACATATTAATCCTTGACGGTTAAATCTGGGGACACAATACATATTAATCCTTGACGGGATAAAGCAATTAGTATGTATCCCCCGATTACCGATTATAAATTTACCAGTAATGTCTTGACAAAATGATTACCGGCTGATAAAATCCGGTTATTATGACCAGGCCAAAGGACTTAATAAAATACTGGACTGATTCAGCCGACATTGATTTTAAGGCGATGGATGACCTCTTTAAGAATGGTCATTATATGTGGTCATTGTTTATGGGACATTTGGTGCTGGAAAAATTGCTCAAGGCGTATTATATCAAAAATATTAATACGTCATTTCCTTACACGCACGACCTGTATCAAATAGCCGAAAAAAGCGGACTGGAATTATCAGAGGCGCAAAAAGATTTCCTAGATGAGGTTACCACCTTTAATATCAAAGCCCGCTATCCGGACTATAAACACAGATTTTATAAAAAGGCCGGGAAATCATTTGCTAATGCATACTTCCAGAAAATGAAGGAGTTTAGATTATGGTTGTTAGAGAGAATAATCGTATAATATACCAGGTGCGACAATATATTAACCTGTTAAAGGAACATAAAATAAATATCTGGCGTATGTACTTATATGGTTCGTATGCTAAAAACACTCCGCGACAGGATAGCGATATTGATTTGGCCATATTTTTAGCCAAAGATAAACTGGACGGGTTTGAGGAGGATGCGACCATGATGAAATTACGGCGTGCGATTGACATTCGTATAGAACCGCATGTTTTTGCCCGGTCTGACTTTACTGAAGATAACCCATATATCAAACAGATAATAACCACCGGTAAAAGAATGGTTTAATCCGTAACCACGATGTCACGCCAGCAAGATATATCACAGAGAAACTGTCAAATGTTGTGGATGAATTTTTGTGTATCCTAACATACATAAT
>JBBTIZ010000086.1:3692-5962 GCA_038059695.1 Planctomycetota bacterium | reverse complement strand
GTGACCTTGTCTATTTTATTGGCCGGGTCAATCACCCGGCCGTTCTTGATAAGTAATGTGGTCATAAATTCTATAATGTTATTCTTATTAACCTAATTAGTTTCTTTGTTTTCTCTAATGCCTCTTTTATTTCTTTGTTGGGAGGCGATATTTCATCAAAGAAGGGATAACGTTCCGAAGTATAATATTCGGTCGCCCGTTCGCAAAGAGTCCTGAAACTACCAAATTTAGCATCATATCCATTGGCATAATTAAGAAGTTTAGGCAAATCGTGGATGTATTCTAATTTCCATCCTTTAGCGAGAAGATATGCCTTCAGATACTTTTCTATTGCCTGCTGAAGGTGGAACCCGGCGCCAGCCGCATCCTTAGCGGAAAGTAAGACGTTCACCCTTTTAAGGTCTTTCTGCGCCTTGGCCATCCAATCCTTGGGATACAAAGACCCTTTTTTATTTGGCATACAATACCTTCCCTTTACTAATTATTTCCTCAACGAACTGGTCGCCGATTTGCAATCTCCGGTTAAGTTCCTTGGTAGTTAATACAATCGGAGAGAAAGCCGGATAAGAAGAATCCTTGATATCGGCAATCCGGCGAACCCTGACCCGGCGGTCAATCGGACGTTCCGATGTATCCTTAATTATCAGGAGGTCAATATCACTGTTTCTATCAGGATGGCCATAAGCGAAAGAACCGTAGAGGATAATCTTTTCAGGAGCATATCCATTCTTTATTCTCTCCACCATATCCCAAAACCGCGGCCCTAACTTTTTCATATTATTCTATTTCTTCTGCTTTCGGTTGTCCGGACACCAGGTACAAAACCGCCATGCGGACGGACAATCCGTTAGTCACCTGGCGCAGGATAACCGAGTGCGTGCCGTCAGCCACGTCCGGAGTAATCTCCACGCCCCGGTTAATCGGGCCCGGATGCATAATCATCACGTCTTTTTTGGCGCGCTTGAGCCGTTCGGAATTTATGCCGAACAGCCGGGCGTATTCGCGCACAGTCGGGAAGAACTTACTGCGCTGGCGTTCCAATTGGATGCGCAGGATATTTATCACATCCACTTCCGGGATGACCTTATCGATATCGTAAGCAATCTTGACGCCCATGTCCTGTATTTCCTGAGGGATGAGAGTGGGCGGTCCGACCGCAATCACTTCAGCGCCTAATTTGGTCAGACCCCAGATATTGCTCCGGGCTACCCGGCTGTGCATGATGTCGCCCACCACAGCTACTTTCAGGCCTTTAATCCGGCCCTTTTGTTCGCGCATGGTAAAGATATCCAGCAGTCCCTGGGTCGGGTGTTCGTGGGCGCCGTCACCGGCATTAATCACGCTGGCATCGATGATGCGGGAGAGCATATGGGGCGTGCCCGGAGCCGTGTGCCGGATGATGGCTATATCAATGCCCATGGCCTCAATATTCCGGGCCGTGTCCTTGAGGGTTTCGCCCTTGGATAAACTGCTGGTCGAAGGCGAGAAGTCAACGATATCGGCGCTGAGACGCTTGGCCGCCAGGGAAAAGGACATCTTGGTCCGGGTGCTCGGTTCGACAAACATATTGACCACCACCTTGCCGCGCAGGGTGGGAACCTTCTTGATATTGCGGGTGGAAATCTCCTTGAATGACTCGGCCGTATCCAGGATATGGGTTATTTCCTGGGCCGAGAGATTTTCCAACCCCAGAAGATGCTTTTGAGTCCAGGTAAATTTCTTATCAGTCATATTACTTCGCTTCTTTTGAATGCGGTTTATTGGCAATAATCACTTCATCCGTTCCGTCGGTTTCCTTTAACCTAACCATGATTATTTCATCCGACTTGGTCTGAACGGTTTTGCCGACATAGTCAGCGCAGATAGGCAGTTCGCGGTGCCCCCGGTCTATCAGGACGGCCAGTTGTATCCGCCTGGTCCGGCCGAATTCAGCCAATTCATTTAATGCCGAGCGGATAGTCCGGCCGGTGAACAAAACATCATCTACCAGGACTACGCTCTTGTCAGTCAGGTCAACGGGAATGTCGGTATTCTTAACTATCGGCAGATGGCCGACCGTATCCAGGTCATCGCGGTAAAGCGTGATATCCAGGGTGCCCAGAGGCAACTCTCTTTTTATCTTCTTTCCTATGATTGCTTTAAGCCGCTTGGCCAGAGGCACGCCCCGGCGGTGGATGCCGATTAATACCAGGGAATCTTTTTCTTTAGATGAAGCATGACAGGAAATAATATCGCCGGCAATTCTTACCAGGGTTTGGTCTATATCCGGC
>JBBTIZ010000086.1:0-3592 GCA_038059695.1 Planctomycetota bacterium | reverse complement strand
GCTGGCTTAATAATCGCTTGTCTTTCGGCATAATTGCATTAGCGGCAATATAATTCAGAACTGATGATTAGTCAAATAATTTATATGAATTAATAGCCGGAACAATTCACGAATCCGCCCGCTGTCAATCAGAGGCGAATCTGCCTAAAAGATGGGTGCAGATAGACAGACAAACCCGGTTGTCTTTGAGAAAGCCGGCCGGCAACCGGTTATTGCACCTTAAACTTCATCAGGAATTCGGCGTTGCTCTTGGTCTTGCCGATGTTTTCCATCAGCCAGGACATAATCTCCAGAGGATTCCGTTTTTCAGCCAGCAGCCCTTTCCGAAGCATCCAGACACGCCGGAGTTCGTCCGGGTCCACAATCAATTCCTCTTTGCGGGTGCCGGACAGGGTGATGTCAAATGACGGGAAGATTCTCCGGTCGGCCAATCCCCTATCCAGATGAATTTCCATATTGCCAGTGCCTTTGAATTCCTCGAAGATGACCTCGTCGGCCCGGCTGCCGGTATCAACCAGGGCCGTGGCCAGGATAGTCAGCGAGCCGCCTTCTTCAATCTTGCGGGCGGCGCCGAAGAATTTCTTGGGCCCTTGGAGAGCCGTGGCATCAATACCGCCGGTGAGAATCTTGCCGCTGTGCGGGGCCTCGGTGTTATAGGCCCGGCCCAAGCGGGTAATAGAATCCAGCAGGATGACCACATCCTTGCCGTATTCCACCAGGCGCTTGGCTTTATTGGAAACCATTTCAGCCACCTGGATGTGCCGGCTGGGCGGTTCATCAAAGCAGGAACTAACTACTTCGCCCTTTACCGAGCGCTGCATATCAGTCACTTCCTCGGGCCGCTCGTCAATCAACAGGACAATCAGATGAACCTCAGGATGGTTTTTGGCAATGCTGTTAGCCAATTTCTGGAGCAGCACGGTCTTGCCGGTCCGGGGCGAGGCGACAATCAGGCCGCGCTGGCCCTTGCCGATGGGCGTAACCAGGTCCATAATGCGCATGGAAATCTCGTCCGGCGTGGTTTCCAGGATGAGCCGTTGATTGGGATGGAGCGGCGTTAAATCAGAGAAGAACACCCGGCTCAGGCGCAGGTCGGGATTTTCGTGATTGATGGCTTCCACTTTGAGGAGCGCAAAATACTTTTCGCCTTCCTTAGGCGGCCGAATCTGGCCGGTAATCACCAGCCCGGTCTGCATCCCGAACCTTTTAATCTGGGACGGCGAGACATAGATATCATCCGGTGAAGGCAGGTAATTGTAATCGGTGGAACGCAGGAATCCGAACCCGTCCGGCAGGACTTCCAGCACGCCCTCGCCGATGGTCAGGCCGTTCTGGCTGGCCCGGGCCTGGAGAATCCGGAATATCAAATCCTGTTTCTTCAATCCGCTATACTCGGTCATGCCTTCCTTTTTGGCCAGGGCAAACAGTTCCGCGGTGGTCATCTTCTGGAGTTTGGTCAAATACAATTCCGACTTTTTTATCTCCTCATATTTGGCATTGGTGTCCTCCACCACCGGTATCGGCGCCGGCTTAATCTCTTTTTCCTTGATTTCCTTTTCCCGAATAACCGGCTCTACGGGGTTGCTGGGTTTTTCCTTGGCAATTCTCGGCATATAAATTCCTCTCTTACTCGCTGTTAGTTACGAATTATTCCCCCTTAACAAAGGGGGATTAAGGAGGTTGTAACAACCCCCCAGCCCCTTTAATAAGGGGGAGTATAAAATTATTGCTTCTGTTTAGTTATCATCCCGAAAATACGTTTAGTATGCGCCAACGTTGTAACGGACGACTTATTATTGATAACAAAATCAGCCATCGATTTCTTTTCCGATAAAGACATCTGGTGTCTGGCCCGTCTTCTTAACTCGGAGATATCCCAAGCCCTTGAGGCAACAATTCTTTTCAACCTTAATTTCTCAGGGGTACTGACGAATACCACATAGTCGCAAAGTTTATCCAGGTTGGATTCCAATAAAAGAGGTGCGTCAATCACAATGACTTGGCCCCGCCATTGCCTTATTTGCTTAAGCATTTCCTTTCTGATATATGGATGGGTTAACCTGTTTAACCGCCGGATTTCGGCAGATTCGCTCCGCTCACTGCAAGCGGGTCCGGCGAAGCCGCAGCGGAGTCCCGATAATTTCGGGGCGAATACAATCTGTGCCACCTTCCGCCGGATTATTCCGCCGTTTTTATCCAGGATATCCAGGCCATACCACCTAATCAGGGTACTCCGGACAGCCGGTTGGTCAATCACCCGATGGGCGATTCGGTCGGCATCTATTATTCGGGCCCCCAAGCCCCTAAATATCCCGGCTACATAGGTTTTACCGCTACCGATACCTCCTGTTAATCCGATGATAACTGGTTTTAACGCCATCTGTTCTGTAGATTTCACACCCCGATATCTCGGAGCAGGCCCGCTTTATGACATCTGTATTAAACGATATGTCGTTATCTGGTTAGGAATTCACTCTTTAGATAAATTTCGGACAGGTTTAGGTTGGTCTCTATGTACCGGGTTACTATGTTTTATATTATGACGCCTTTATACCATCTGTGATAAAAATGTCAAGTATTTTCGCTATTTTCCAGTAAAATTCTATTTTATAACCTTGACGCCGGCCGGGTCGTATTTCAGCGGGTCGATTTCCTTCTTGGCCTCATCCTGGAGTTCCTGGACCATCAGGTCATTGACAATCAGCGTCTTGTAGATTAATTTTTGTTGCAGGGCATACGCGGCCAGATTCTTGAGATTGCCTGCAAATGTGTCCGAAAGGTAAATTTTAGCGTCATTAATCTTCCGGGTGCTGAAATAGCC
Organism: Planctomycetota bacterium; assembly: GCA_038059695.1. Taxonomy (GTDB): domain Bacteria; phylum Planctomycetota; class MHYJ01; order JACQXL01; family JACQXL01; genus JACRIK01. Next base: position 771 of record JBBTIZ010000086.1, on the reverse strand, counting down.
GATATTAATGCTGGCCACACCCCAGATTAGGTCCTCTTCTATCCCGCAATAGCCCTTAATCCAGTTATTGACATCCGGCTTATGGGTGGAAATAAAGAGCGTGGTTTCTTTCAAAGCATTAACAAAGCGCAGGGCGGCCTGGGGCTGTTGCCTATAAAAATCCTTTGCCATCAAGACCACGCCGTAATTATGGGAATCATAGATGCTCCGGCAGAGTTTCTTGCGGGTGTAATCCTCAACTCTGGGATCAATGGTAACCAGCGCATCAATCTTAAATCCTTGTAAGGCATTCAACTTATCATTATCATTGGTATTAACCAATTCTACGTCCCGGCCTTCCTGAAGCCCTTCCCGCTTGAGCCAACCCAGAAGCGCCGAGTGTTCTGCGGTATTTAAGGTCACGCCGATTTTCTTACCTTTTAACTCGCTGATTTTCTGGATGGGCGAATCAATCAACACCATCAGGTCTGAACGTCCCAAAGAACCCAGGTTGGCAATAATTACTCCGTTAAAATCCGCGCCCAGGGTCAGGATGGCCTGGAAGTCCGAAATAAAGGCCGCATCTAAACTCTTATTTATTACGGCCGTCCTCAACGCCACCTCATCCTCAATGGGATTGATTGAGCCAACCAGGGAATTCTTGGCCAGGATATTTGTCCTGGACAGGGTCTCGCCGTAATGATTGAGAATCAGGCCCTTTCTGGGAAAGCCGATTCTAATTGTAACTGATGCGGTCGGCGTCTCGGTAATCGCGTTTGTTTTATCGCCCGG
>JBBTIZ010000085.1:7945-13502 GCA_038059695.1 Planctomycetota bacterium | reverse complement strand
GGTATGCAGGAGGTTTAATCAGGGTATGCAGGAGGTTTAACCAAGGTATGCAGGAGGTTTAATCAGGGTATGCAGGAGGTTTAACCAGGGTATGCAGGATGCTTAATCAGGGTATGCAGGAGGTTAAACCAGGGTATGCAGGAGGCTTAACCAGTAGACGCTGGAGGTTCAAACAGTAGCCGCTGGAGGGGGGTATATGGGGGGAGGGGGTAGGGTATAGGGGGGGGTGCTTTCAGAAAAATACGGATATTTGGGGCAAATAATGGCTTAAAACCGAGTAAAATAGCCGTTTTCAGCCCGTATATCCTTGTGGATACGACCCGCAGGGAGTCCCGTTAGGGACGGGTTATAACCTTGAGATTACGAGTTATAACCTTGAGATTACGAGTTATAACCTTGAGGTTACGGGTTGTAATCTTGAGATTACAAGTTATAATCTTGAGATTACGAGTTGTAACCTTGAGATTACGAGTTATAATCTTGAGATTACAGCTTATAATCTTGAGGTTACGAGTTATAATCTTGAGATTACAGGTTATAACCTTGAGGTTACGGGTTGTAGTGTTATCGCTACACCTGCCGGTAGGCAGGGACTCCCCCCACTGCGGGAGGACTTAACTCCAACAATTATGATGTCTCCCTAACTTATGATTCAAGTAATTCCGCAACCGTCTTTTTCATCCTATCTAACGAGTCAATGTCTTCTTTTGTTATATTATTTCTCATATGTGCGATTTTATGACGAGCATATTTGGCTTCTTCTATTCTCGATATGAAAAGCTTCATAACCTTATCTTTATTTTTAACGTTTTTGAATAAGGCGTCTCCTTGTTTTCTGAATATCGTTATATAGTCGCTCCAATCTATGTATTCAATGAGTGGCGTATCTTTATCTGCGAACCCCATTTCTTGCTCTTCTTGTTTTCGACCAGATGCCATCTCAAATAAACTCTCTGATTTATTATCACCACGCCTATAAGTTGTATCCTTTAATATTTTCTCGAGTTCATCATTAGGGCAAATCTTGGCAATTAAATTACGTATTAATGTTTCAGATTGAAAACAAGCATGATAAGCACCTGTTGCATTTTTGGTAGCAATAATTGGAAGTAATTTTGTTCCCAGTCTCTCTCCAGTCACGATAGTACTTTTGCTTATGTCCGTAAGTAACCAAACCCCTTCATCAACACCCAATAAATGCTCCCTATATTGCAGTAACGCCTCGCCGCCTGGGAATTCGAGTAAAAACCAGGTTATTTGATAACTGGAGTCATTATTATCAAGTATCGAACAGGAAAAAACAGTTTTACACTGACCATAGTTTTCCCCTCTATAATCAAACGAACAGATTCCATTTTCTCCTAATTTTTTCTCGACCTTTATGGGAATACCTTCTTCTGGTAGAAATATTTCTGCAATATTTTTTATGCAATGAACTGGGATATCACCTGTAGTTAAAATAACCCAACCTGTTCCACAGCCACTATTACCAGGTCCAGAATTACAAACTAAATGAACTTGTTGAACAGTATCAAGTCCATCATGATCACCAGCACACAAATCCATTGGTCCTTCTTTACAGTCTGGACATCTAAATGATTTTAATGGCATAGAAACCTCCTTACATTTTTGTTAATGCTGGCAGTCTACCACCTTTTTAGGGAAATGCAAATTAAATGCTAATTGTCAATAGAGTTGACGGTTATACTTTCGGGATATAAAACTTCCGCTCCAGGCCCTTGGACCATTCGGTCCAGCGGCCTTGCACTGAGCCCGCCGAAGTGTTGGAGTTCTTGGGCGCGTTCTGAATCAGCAACTGGTATTCGCCCAGCCGGGCATCGAGATTATCCAGATAGTGCAGGACGATGGCCTCCTGGGTCATGGGCAGGACCGGCGCGCCGTATTCCAGCTGGCCGTGATGGCTGGCTATGAGATGCTCCAATAGTGTCTTGTATTCGGTTGGGAAATCATTAATTTTGCTAATCTTTTCATTGAGCATCAGGATGCCGAAGATGGTGTGGCCGACCAGCCGGCCTTCGTCCGTTATCTGAGGCGTAATCTTGGTTTCATATTCCCGGATTTTGCCGATGTCGTGCAGGAATATGCCGGTCAGGAGCAGGTCCATATTGAGCGTGGTATAGTGCGCCCCAACCCCGAGCGCCAGAGTGGCGACATTAAACGTGTGTTCCATCAGGCCGCCGGTATAGGGCTGGTGCTTTTCCACCGCGGCCGGTGATTTCTTGAACCGTTCCAGAAATTCCTTGTCCTTAATAAACTCCTCAACCAGTTTCATCAGAAACGGGTCCTTTATCCGGGCCAGGACCTGGGTGAGGTTCTCAAAGAGCGCTTCAATGTCCTTGGCGCTGTAGAGCGCGAAATTCTCCGGATTGATGTCATTTTCCAAGGCCAAGGAGATGGCTGAGGTCTTGAGCTGCAATTCGCCCTGGTACAGGTCCACCTGGCCTTTGATGCGGGCGAATCCGTGTTCGGGAATGGATTCCAGCTGGGACAGGTTTTCCCAGATATTAGTCGAGATTTTGCCGGTCTTGTCGCGCAGCTCCAGATGGAAATAAGGCGTGCCGACCTTTTTCTTGCGCTGTTGTTTCACCACCACCTGGAATACCTGGTCTATGGGTTCATAAGCGGCCAGGTCCTTGATGAATTTGTGGGTTGTTGAAGTAGCCATAGGAAATAATATTAAAAACAGCGGATAGGAAAGTCAAGAAAAAGAGAACCACAGATTTCGCTGCGCGGTCTCTGCAGAGTTCACAGATTCCGCAGATTAATCGGTGAAATCTGTGGTTAGTATCTTTATCTCCTGGGCCGACGGTCGCGGTCATCCCGACCAAAGGGCCGGCCTCTGCCGCCGCCGCCCGGGGTGCTGGGCACATAGGTGCCTTCGGGCATCAACAACGCCTTACGGCTGAGCTTAACCTTGCCCATGTCGTCTATGGAGATAACCTTGACCTCAATGGGGTCGCCCATCTTGACCACGTCAGTAACCTGGCCGACAAAGCCGTCCGATAGTTCGGAGATATGGACCAGGCCTTCAGTGCCGGGCATAATCTCGACAAACGCGCCGAAGTCCTTGATGCCAGTGACCGTTCCCTGATAGACCTTGCCAATCACGGCCGTGGCCGTGCATTCTTCAACCATCTTCTTGGCCTTTTCGGTAGCGACTGCGTCAGCCGCGTAAATCATGACCGTGCCGTCTTCTTCAATTTCTATGGTAGCGCCGGTATCGGCCTGGATTTTCTTGATGTTCTTGCCGCCCGGTCCGATAAGCGCGCCGATTTTGTCAGAAGGAATCATGACCTTAACAAAGCGCGGGGCATACTGTGAGATTTCAGCGCGCGGGCCGGCCAGTATCTTCTTCATCTCGCCCAGGATATGAATCCGGCCTTCCTTGGCCTGAGCCAATGCCTGGCTGATGGTATCTTCGGAAATTCCGGCTATCTTGATATCCATCTGAACGGCCGTGATGCCTTCGGCTGTACCGACCACTTTGAAATCCATATCGCCCAGATGGTCTTCGGAACCGAGGATATCGGAAAGTATCCGGACTTCCTTGCCTTCCTGGACCAGTCCCATGGCAATGCCGGACACCGGTTTCCTGATGGGCACGCCGGCATCCATTAACGCGAGTATGCCGCCGCAGACCGAGGCCATTGACGATGAGCCGTTGGACTGGAGGATATCAGAGACAATCCTGATGGTGTAAGGGAAATCCTCCTTGGGAGGCAGGACGGCTTCAATGCCGCGTTCAGCCAGATAGCCGTGTCCGATTTCCCTACGGCCCGGGCCGCTCAGGCGCTTGATTTCACCCACCGAAAACGGCGGGAAATTGTAATGGAGCATAAAATGCTTGGTGTAATCTTCAGTCAGCCCGTCTATTCTCTGCTCGTCCATGGATGAACCGAGCGTGACCGAGACGAGCGCCTGTGTTTCGCCCCTCATAAACAGAGCCGAGCCGTGGTTCCGGGGCAGGAATCCGACCATGCCGGAAATCGCCCTGATGTCCTTTAATGAACGGCCGTCGATGCGCTTGTTGCTTAAGACCAGGGCGCGCAGCGCCTCGCCTTCCATCTGGTTCATAACCGCGCCGATTTGCTTAGTTACCTTGGCGCATTCGTCCTTGTCCGTAATCTTACCGGTCTTATCCGCGATAACGGATTCCTTTATCTTCTTGAGCGCGTCTTTACGCTCGGTCTTGGTCTTGAGCTGGATTTTGGCCTGAACATCCTTGTAAACCGATTTCTTTACTTCATTATATAGCGCCTCGTTATTGTTTGTTTCAACCGTCATTTTGACGGGCTTGACCTGGGCCTGGAGTTGCAACTGTAGGTCAACCAGTTTCTTGATTTCCTTATGGGCCAGGGAAATAGCATTAAGGATAACATCTTCGGGCAATTCCTTAGCGCCGCCTTCAACCATGACCACGGCATCGGCTGAGCCGGCCACAACCATATCCAGTTCGCCGGTCAGTCTTTCGTCATAGGACGGATTGATGATGAAATTAGCGCCGATTTTGCCGACCCGGACCGAGGCGATGGGCCCATTAAAGGGAATCTCCGAGAGGGTCAGCGCGGCTGATGCGCCGTTAATAGCCAGGACATCCGGGTCGTATTCGTTGTCGGCCGAAATGACCATAGTCATCAGTTGAAGTTCCTTGCGGAAGGTTTCCGGGAACAACGGCCTCAAAGGCCGGTCAATCAGACGCATGGTCAGGATTTCCTTGGTGGTCGGCCGACCTTCACGTTTGAAGAATCCGCCTGGAATCTTGCCGGCGGACGAGGGCTTTTCCCGATAATCGACGGTCAGCGGGAGCATATCGTTATCGCTCTCGAATTCCCGTTTTTCGCCGTGCACGACGGTAGCTAAAACCATGGAATCGCCGAATGACACCACGGCTGAGCCGTGCGCCAATTGGGCTAATTGCCCGGTTTCTATGGAAAACTTGCGGCCGTTTATTTCTGTCTCTACTCTGTGTTTCATATTTCTCTATATTCCTTCTTAGAGTCACGTTTCAGGCGGGACTCTTATTAGCCGCGGTCAGCCCTGATGGGCGTTATCAGCGGCTTATCCCCGCTGGAAGCGGGGACCCCGGAATTATTTGCCGGGATTATTCACTTTATTTTCTATCCTCAAACAGGTATGGTATAAGAATGAAATGTTGATGATTATACTACCTGCTGGAGAATGCATATTATTTCCTGATGTTTAAATCCTTAATTATCTTCTGGTAACGTTCCGGATGATTATTAGCCAGATACTTAAGGAGTGAGGAGCGGGTTCCAATCATCTTCAAGAGACCGCGGCGGGAATTATGGTCTTTGCGGAACAGCTGGAAGTGGCTGGCCAGCGTATTTATCCTTTCGGTCAGAACAGCAATCTGGACATCGGCCGAGCCGGTGTCCTTCTTGTTAATCTGGTGCTTCTTGATTACCTTGGTCTTGGCTTCTAATGTTAATGTCATACTTTCATTTTCTCCTATCTCACTCTATTCACTCTTTTTACTTGTGGTGAGATTACTATAAAAGACGGATATTGTCAACAA
>JBBTIZ010000085.1:0-7845 GCA_038059695.1 Planctomycetota bacterium | reverse complement strand
ATTCACTCTTTTTACTTGTGGTGAGATTACTATAAAAGACGGATATTGTCAACAAAATACCGGAAATATTTATTATATCAGGCCGGCAATAAAAATAGCCGGTTTTTCTTGGTAGCCGGAACGGTTTTTGCTATGCTGGTTTAATCATATGACACAGATAATCCTAAAAGAACAAGATTCGTCCCAGACATTTAATATCACCAAGGATATTACGGCTATCGGCCGGAGCAGCAAGAACGATGTGGTCGTCCGCCAGGGCGAATTATCGCGCTTCCACTGCCAGATAAGGAAGACCGCGGATGGTTATATGATTGTTGACCTGGACAGCCGGAACGGCATCCATTTCAACGGCGCCAGAATCAAGGAGAAGAAATTAGAGGCGGGTGACGAAATCCTGGTCGGTAAATCCACCATTATCTTTGAGAAAGAACTGCCCCGTCCGGAGTCCAAGCCGGCCCCGGCCGGACCTGCAGCCGGATTATCACCCGATGAATTCGTTGCCAAGGGCCGCAAGAACATCCTCTCGATACTGGCCCGGACCTTTAGCGTCCTGGCTATAGTTTTCATTGTCCTCGGCTACGGCTATATTAAAATCCAGGAACGCACTGGCTTGAAGATGAATATAATTTCCAAGGGCGCATCATTCGAGCAAACCGCCCAGCCGGCCACACTGCCCGGCAGCTGGATGCCCCCTTCAGACGCTAAAGCGCGTATCACCGTCACCGGCCGGGAATTCCAGGAAGGCAAATACTCATTGCTGGTGGAAAAGACCAAGGACAACGGCGAGTTCTGCACCGAACTTTACCATAGTTCGGTTATCAAGACACCCTCTTATGACAGAGCAAGCCAGTATGTGCAGATATACACCTTCGGCGGCTGGGTCAAATCCGACCCCTTTAAGAAGTCGCTGTCCGGTTACCGAATCAGATGGTTCGATAACAGCCACCGGCTAATCAGGGATGATTATACGGAGTTCACCGGCGGCACAAAGGAATGGCGTAATCTCACAGCCAGCACCAAACCTCCCGCGGATGCATCTTACGGCAAGTTTTCCTGCGTGGTCCTCGGAACGGAATCATTGGTATATTTTGATAATGTTTCGGTATTGCAAGCCCTCCCTAAAACACTTCCCGCCTCCGCCAATAAGATTAACAAAGCCCTGCTGGACAATCAGTCATTCAAACTGACGGTATTCCAATCCGGTATCTGGAAATTAGATGATATCCAGTCCTCAGGCGGGCTGGAATTGGACGGCGAACTGGTCTTCAAGCCGTCCGGCAATATAGAATCACGCCAGGGTTTCTATAATCACAGCCGGATACTGAATTCCGACAGTGAAAATATCCGGGTCAATGCCCAAATACTCAATCCGCTCTCGCTGGAGATGTTTAATATTAATATAGACAGCTCCATCAGCCCGACCATGGCCATAACCTATAATTTCCCGTCCGATTTATACACCGACCTGCGCGATAAATATTTTTCGCTGGTCAGCGCCCTGCCGGCCGGCAATATCAGATACCTGAAATTAATAAGCGAATCCGGCGTAAAAGAAATCTCGCTCTATGACAAAACAACGGAAAAAGTGGCCGGCATAAATATCGGGTTCCCCAATAACATCGTGGCCATAAAATATTTGCAACCGGTAGAACTAACCATAACCCGGGACGGAGATGTCTTATATTTAACGCAATTTTTCCAGCCGTTGACTTTCGGCAGCACGACTGACGGCAAACTGGCCTTCGGATTGGAATTCGAACTGAAATCGTTAACCCAGAGCCAGACGGACTGGGAGCAACTTTTAAGGCGGGCCGAGGAATTCGAGAGGAGCAATAACCTGGGTGAAGCCATCGAATTATACCGAACCATCGCCATGGAAATAGACAAAACCTCTGAGATAGCCCCGGCAGTTGAGGCGCGGCTGAACACCCTGAACAATACCGCCAAAAACACGGTCCAGGATGTGGTGGACCTGCTGTATACGGCCCGATTACTTAAGGACTTCGGGCTGTATGAAAAGGCGGCTAAACTGGCCATGGACATATCCAAAACCTACAAGAAAACCGAATATGGCGATAAGGCGAGAAACATCATCCAGGAAATAAAATCAGAAATTGACCAGATAAAGAATTCCGACGACAAACAGAACGCCGAAAAGATGCTGGTCATTGCAAACGGTTTTGCCAAAGAGAACCAGAATAACCTGGCCGGCTGGCTTTATGAAGAAATAATCCAGCGCTACGCGGGAACCCCGACAGCCAAACAAGCCAAAGAAAACCTGGAAAAGATTAAGAAATAACTATGTGGACAGGCATTGATATCGGTCATGCGTATATAAAAATAGCCCAGGTAGCGCCGTCCTGGGGCGGATTCCGCCTGGTGGGCATTGCCAAGGTAAAGAATGAACTGCCGGCGGACGACTCCAAAACATCATCGACCATCAGAAGTTTTGCCCGGGCCCAACTCCAGCGCATCTTCCGGACTACACTGACTCCGTCCGGATGCATCATCGGAGTAACCGGCCGGGATATCAATTTAAGGATTATCCAGATGCCGCCGATTCCTTCGCCCACAAAATTCAGGAAGATGATGGAATATGAACTCATCCAGATAGCCGGCAAGAGCGGCGAAGCCCTCTATTCCGATTACTGCCGCCTGAATCTGGCCAATAAACCCTATCCGGAAATACCGGTGCTGGTGGGCATGGCCAAAAACACCTTTATTGATGAAGAGATAAGACGGATGAAAAAAAGCGGCCTGGGCCTGGAAGATATCTGCCCGAATGCGATAGCCCTGTCCTATGCCCTGCGTCAGACCGAAATACTAAAACCCGAAGAAATAGTGTTGCTGGCAGATATCGGCGCGGTTAATACCGAAATCGTCATCCATCAGGGCCGGCATCTAATCTTTGCCAGGAACATTTCCGGGGGCGGCGCGGATTTGACCGAAACCATCCAGAACCGGCTGGGGCTGGCCAAGCCGGAAGCCGAAAACCTGAAAATCACCGCGGGTAAAATCGTCCCGCGCGAGACCGAAACCAGCGGTGAAGACCGGGTGCTCCAGGAAACCCTGAGAAGCGGCGCGGGCCAGATTCAGTCGTCCATCGAATCCGCTATCTCGTTTGCCATCGCGCAATTGAAGGTGGAAAAACTTTCTCCGGACCGGATATTCATTTCCGGCGGCACGGCCAAACTCAAGGGACTGTCCGGTTACCTGGGCGAAACTATTAACAAACCGGTCGAGGTCTTTAAACCGTTCAAGAACATCAAAGCCAATCTGCCTTCGGAAACCAAAGACAAGGTGACTGAAGCCGATTGCGACTTCACCGTGGCCCTGGGCCTGGCTCTGAGCCAGGCAGCGTATCACAAAAATAATCATATCTCCTTCCTGCCACCCCGGATGAGAATTAAAAAGGAATTTTACCGGACCTCTATTCCCCTAATCGCAGCCGGCATCATCATATTCGCCGGAATGGTCCTTTGGTTCGCCAGCGCTTATTCAGCCCGCTCCATAGAAATAAACAGCATTAACCAACTGAAAGAGGAACAGGGTAAATTTATTACCGTGCTTAATAAATTCAACCAGGTCCAGGAACGCAAGAAAACCCTGGACGACACCTACCAGAAACTTAACAAAATAACCCAGTCAACGGATTTATCTTATATCGCCATAAAACTGGTCGCCCAGTATCTGCCGGCTGAGGCCTGGATTTCACAATTAACCATGGGCGGTGCTTCCGGCGCCGCGTCGTCGCCCCGCGACCCAAAGAAACCGCCTGAACCGGATGCGCCCAAGGAAATTACCATCATCGGCTATCTGGAAGATGACAATCCGTCCAACCTGGAAAACCTCAAGACCTTCGTGGACCAACTCAATCAACCTAACGGCTATCTGCCGATTGAAGCCGCTCTAAAACGGCTGGATGTCCCAAAAACCATTATACCGCGCGGTAAAAAGGAATTTGAAATAGCCGTCAGAATAAAGGAAACTGCTGTAAAATAATTATGAACTGGATAATTGAACATAAAAGATTTGTGCTGTTCGTGCTGGCTACAATACTTCTTCTGTTCATAGAATACGACTATTTTATCGCTGAGATTCAGGACGAAACCGCCAATCTGCAGGAACAACAATATAAACTGCGCTCCGAGATAGAAACAAAGGTGAAAAAGGGCCAGTTCCTGTCCGAGAAAAGCATCCAGAATGCCCAGGAGGAGATAAAATTTGTAGAAGGAATATTCTCTTCTTTGCGTAACAGGATAAACTTCAAGCCCCTGCCCGGCTATGAGATTCAGCCCACCCGAAGACAGGACGAACTGACTGTCAATTTCCAGTCATTGCACAAGGATACCCAGAAGAGGATGGAAAAGACCGCCGCCCAAAAAGGCGTCCCCATCCCGGCTAAAATTGAATTCCCGCTCAGCCGGGCATCTGAAGAAACCATCCGGCTCTATTACGAACGGCTGGACATCCTGGAACAACTGGTCAACCTGGCTATGGCCAGCAATTGCCTCAAAATTATTGACTGGGGCGTCAGCGAAAACGATTTTAAGGAATTCAGGGACATCAAGGACGTAAACTTCAAGAGCGCGGTGGGCGCAAAGAATCTGGTATTAATCAAGGTCAATGGGACATTCAACTCAATAACACAATTTGTCGGCCTGCTCCGCAGCGCCGAGAGATTCGTTTCGCTGGAAAAAATGGTTATCAGCAATACCGGGGGGCCTGACTCTGATAATGTTACAGTTGCTTTTATTGCGGCTGGCGTAAAACTGGAGGAACCAGCCGGTCCGCCTAAGGCGGGCAGGGAGAAATAAGTCTATGCTCAAGGTATCCAAAGAAAAAACCCTGATTACCCTGTCCGTCGTATTCCTGGGGCTGGTGGTATGGATGATTACCTTTAACCGGGGAGAAATGCCGGATGAATGGGTCCTGAGCCAGAAACCCAGGACCTATTATCCCGCGCCGCCCAAGGATTCAGCCGGCGACCTGAATAAACTGGATGTCGCCAGACGTAACCCGTTTATTTCGACGGCGGAAAAGAGTGAGTCGCGTATTGACCTGTCCCTGCCTGATATAACGGAAAAACAGTATGCCATAATCGGATTCCAACCGGTTCCGGACTTGCGGTTTTATTTCGCAGTGAGCAACACAAACCTAAACAAAGGCCTGCTCAAGACGGCCTTCGGTAAAATCTATCCCTATGATGATTCCGCCAGATTAACGCCGCCGGCCGGCCGCGCCCTGCCGCCCATGGAAACGCTCAATCTCTTGATTAGCGAGATACATCAGCCGCCCAAACCGCCGGATACATCATCCGAAACCCCGGAGGAAGACGTCATCATTATGAAGAACGGCGCCAAGATTACCGGTAAATACGTCAGCGAGGACAAAGATTGGGTTTATTTCGTCAAATCAGGCCAGGAGGACAAAGTGGCCCGTTATGACAAGCAGGATATTGCGGATATCGTGCGGGTTTATACGGCGGAAGAACAATACGAGGTGGAACTCAAAAAGGTTTCCACCAACGACGCCCATTCGTGGTTCCGGCTGTCGGAATGGTGCTTCAAAAAGGGATTGGATGACCAGGCCGTGGCGGCATTAAAGGAGTCGCTCAAGATTAACGACCATGAACTCAAATTCTATCTGGCCCTGGCTGATTATTACTTCAGGAAGAATGATTTTGACAGCGAGATTGCGCTCTACCGGCAGGCCCTGAAATCATCGGTCATCAACCCGGATGTGGTTTATTACCGCCTGGGCAATGCCTATGAAAGATTGAAACTGTTACCGGAAGCCCGGCTGGCCTACGAAAAAGCCGTGGGGCTCACCCCGAATTACACCGAGGCATTACTCAGATTAGCCGACCTGTACCGCCGGAAACAGGACTATGATTCCGCATTAAAGACATATGAACGAATAAGGAATTTCCGGAATCCGGACAGCGCCTATCTTGAGGGCCTGGGATTACTCCAATACCAGATGGGCAAATTAAGTGAAGCCCGCCAGCTGCTTCTGGAGGCGCAGAAAAGCGCTGACCTGTCATCCGAGGCCTTCAATCTCCTGGGAATGCTGGACGTCCTGGACGGAGATTATAATAAGGCCTGCGAGAAATTCCTGTATTCCATAAACCTCAAACCCGGCATTTCCCGCGGCTGGACTAATTTAGGCCTGCTTTATCTGTCGGCCGGTCTTTATACCGAAGCCGAAATGCTCTTCACGGAATATGCCGACCTGAACCCGATTGATGAAACGCCCTATATCGGGCTGGGCTACCTCAAATGGCTCAACAACAAAACCGATGACGCCTCATCATTCTTCCAAATAGCCCTGAAGATGGCGCCGGACAGTTTCAGCGCACGCTATGCCCGTGGCCAGTTATATTTCTACCTCCAGCAATACCCCGAAGCCCAGCAGGAATTCCAATGGTGTCTGGCCAATACGCCCTCATTCACCGAAACCCTCGGTTATCTGGCTACCATCTCGCTCTACCAGAAAAACAACAAAGAGGCGCTCAAATATTACCGGGCATATTTCGCCCAATTGCCCCCGGAACTGGTCTCGGCGGCTGATGAAAGCAATCTGGTCCTGGCCCTGGTGAGTTTAGACAATTCCGGACAGGCCAAAAAAATACTGGGTGAATCGGGACGGCTGAAGAAATACGTGCCGGCCATCAACCTGGCCGCCTATCTTGATTACAAGGAACTCAATGCCGTTGAGGCGATAAAGAAATTGCAGATGGCCCTGGCCCTGGACCCGTCAAACCTCTGGGCCAAAACCTCTGAGGTAAAAATCAGAGAATCATCATCGCAGGCCATCTCGGTTGACAACTTTGACAGGCCTGATAGCGCCATTATCGGACACGGCTGGAGTGAAACAGAAAAATACGGCGTGGATATATCCATTGCCAACAAACAATGCCTATTTAAAGGCGTCCAGTCATTAACCAAAGACGGGCTGGCCACCCTGGAAAAAACCGTGTCCAAGGCATCCTTCATCAAATTTGAAGCCCGGCTCAATATTGATACGGAATCCGCCGTAATGGCCGGCATATATCTTACCGGCCCAACCAAGGAAAAGACCCTCTTTATCGCCCGGAGAAAGCCCGCCCGAACACAGATATTTTCGGGGGGCGGGCAGGAAATCGTTTATGGATTCTCAGCCAAGCCCGATGCCCCGCCCACCGAATGGTCTTCTTTCGCCAAGCCAACTATCGTGGCCGAGAACTCCAAGATATCGCTGGAAATACAAGGACCTAACGAAAAACCAACAGAATACCACTGTTTCGTGGACGACGTCTTATGCGGCATCATCCAGTTAAAAGGCAATGTCACGCCGGTCGGCAGAGCCCAGGACACCTCGTATCTGATGGGCATCTTCGGCTATGGGCCTCTGGGCCAGGAATGGCAGATGAGCGTGAAAAACGTCCGGGTCTTTGAGGAAAAACTAAAGTAGAATTATTCTATCTCTACGCTTCTACCCCCCGACTACCTGTATCTCCAACCCTAATTGTTTTATTCTCATACCCGGTCTGGCCGAGTCAGGTATCTCTACCACTACAAAATCTATATGCGAAGTCGCAACGAAGTCCCGATTGTTTCGGGACGAAGCGACAGCCCCGCCAAGAGCGGGATAAACTCCGTCCCGACCTAATCGGGACGAATCGCCGCCTGATGCAAATGGCGCAATCTCAGGCCGACGGTAGTCGTTGACCAACCGGTTTAACTCTTCATTGGCTTTATTGATAACTCGCACGTCGTATCCTTGGGTGATTATCTCACTGCCCCAGTGGACCATCCGGCTGTCTAATATACGTTTGAATTTGCTAAGTTTATCAGGGGTGGT
>JBBTIZ010000084.1:38150-59737 GCA_038059695.1 Planctomycetota bacterium | reverse complement strand
TAACGGCTTTGACCCGAAATTCTATGCCCTGCGCAAAAGGGACATATCAGAGGTCTTGCCCTGGGATATGATAGACAGCGGGCTCAGCAAGGAAACCCTTAAACAAGATATGGCTTCTGTGACCCAGGCCGTGGGTGTGAGATGATTGAGATATGCACAAATTAAATAGGATAGAGAAAAAGATAAGGCAAATTGGTAATAGGTTGGTGAAATGCAAAAAACAATGTGAGGGCGTTAAGCATAATTTAAAGAAAGGAATTATTCCGCGTTGTCTATGGTTTGATACATTTAAGAGTAAAAATAATAAAGGTTGTATTGTGATAGGTATAAATCCGGGAATACCCAAAAATGAGGATGAACGGGATTTCTATAAGAGTAAATTTACACTTTATGACAAACATTTAGAATGGCTGAAAGACCGAACTTATGTTTACAATAAAGGGGAGAGTGGCTATTATACCAAACTCGTAAATTTCATAAGAAGTGTTGGAATTAAAGGGCCAATTCATTGGACTGACTTAGTGAAGTGCCAATTTAAACGGAAAGGCAGAAAGTTACCACCAAAAGATACCATTAGTATTTGTACGGGAAAATTTCTCATGAAGGAACTGAAAATTATTCCACGCAAGTGGCCAATTATTGCGGTTGCTACGTCAGTATTTAAGCAAGTTAAAAATAATCATGAACATTCGGTGATTGGTATACCGCATCCGACCGGGTCACATGGAGATTTCGACGGATTGATTGGGAGTAAGAAAAAACTATCTGAGATTAAAAAACTGTTAAGTAAATCAAGAAAAATGTTTCAGCAAGCGCAGTGGTTTCAGGGGAAGAGTAGGTCGTGAAGTTGGGGAAGGTTCGGGGGACGCCGTACTTAATTATTCCTTACGGTAGGTAGAGGGTGGGGAATGGTTCACTGAGGGCACTGAACGGATGATTAATGCGTCCCCCTCAATGACTGAGGGGGACTGATGGACGACTGAAGCAACCCCCTCAATGACTGAGGGGGACTGATTGATGACTGAAGCATCCCCCTCAATGGCTGAGGGGGCCTGACGGATGACTGAAGCAACCCCCTCAACGACTGAGGGGGGCTAACGGATGACTGAAGCAATCCCCTCAACGACCGAGGGGGGCTGACGGATGACTAAAGCAACCCCCTTAATGACTGAGGGGGCTTGACGGACGACTGAATAAACCCCCTGAACGACTCAGGGGGGCTGATAAGGGGGTATTAAGTATGCTAAACCACGACTTTATTTCTAAATCCGACCCGGGCAAGGCGGTTTTACTCAAGAATCTGGCCCTAAAACTGCCCGGCTATGCCGCGGTTTTGGGCCTGACCCCGGCTGAGGTGGCCTCGGTTCAGGCCGATGCGGCGATGTTCAAGCACATTCTGGATAGGCAGGAGTCATATAAAACATTCAATCAGGGTAACACCGCGTATAAGAATACCCTCAGGGACGGGCCGCTGGGCGCGCCGCTGGGCCCATTGCCGGTTTTCCCGACCCTGCCTGTGGCGCCTATTGTAGTCAGCGCCGGCATTTTTCCCCGCATCCGTAAATTAATCGGCCGCATCAAAGCCACCCCGACTTATAACGAGGGTATGGGCGAAGACCTGGGCATTGTCGGCGATGAGCAGGTGATTGATGTCCTGAACCTCAAGCCGGTATTAAAAAGCCGCCTGGACGCCGGCCGGCCGATGATTATCTGGTTCAAGGGCTCGGCTGATTCCATTGAAATCTACGTGGACCGCAAGGACGGAGCGGGATTTGTCTTCCTGGCCATAGATACCTATCCGGACTATATAGATAAATTCCCTATGCCTGAGGGCCTGGAGGCCGTGGTCTGGGATTACAAGGCCGTTTACCGTATCTCGGATAAGCATGTCGGCCAGTTCTCGGACGTGATTTCGGTTACCGTCACCCGCCAGCCCCGTTAGAGATGCTTGATTTAGAGCCGAATAATATGTTTTTATTTATAAGTTTTATAGAGTCCAAGTATTTCTTAGCCTCAGGACGGTCGTCTCTTTGTGACGACCTATCTCTAACGGGGCCAGCCCAGAAATTAGAATAATATGCTCAAATGTGTCAGTATCGGTTGCAAGGTCAATCAGGCGGAGATGGCTGAAATTGCCAAGAGGGCGGGGAAAAACAACCCCCTTAGTCCCCCTTTACTAAGGGGGAAGCAGGGCGGGGTCTGCGTCTTAAATACCTGCGCGGTCACGGCCACGGCTGAAGCCAAGTCCCGTAAACTTATCCGCCGGCTCATCCGGGAGAATCCCGGTTCCCGGTTGATTGTGACCGGATGCCTGGCCCAGGCCAAACCGGATGAGGTGAAGAAGATAATCAGAAAGGGAGATATTGTTGTTTCTAATAAAGAAAAGCACAATATTCCCCAAATGGTGGGGCAATTGGATACTGATAAAATCCCCCCGGCCCTCCGTACGGAGGGAGTGGGACAAGAAAGAGTTGATATTAAAGGGCGCACTCGCGCCTTTGTCAAGATTCAGGATGGGTGTAATAATTTCTGTTCCTATTGTATCGTGCCGTTCCTGCGCTCAGAGATGTGGTCCAAGCCGCCAAATACAGTTGATAAGGAGATAAAGGAGTTGGTTGATAAGGGGTATCAGGAAGTGGTGCTGACCGGGATTAACTTAGGTAAGCATAAGAATTTGATTGGTGTGCTTGAGCGGCTGGTTAAGATTGACGGGCTAAAACGTCTTCGGTTGAGTTCTATTGAATTGGAGGATGTTAGTGATGAGTTGATTGAGTTAATGAGTAATAATAAGGTAATCTGCCCGCACCTGCACATCCCGTTGCAGAGCGGGAGCGACCGAGTCCTTAAATTAATGAAGCGGCATTATTCTTCAGGTGATTTCATTGAACGGATTAATCTCATCAAGAGCCGGATAAAGAATCCGGCCATTACCACAGATATAATAGTAGGGTTCCCGGGCGAGACCGATGATGATTTCCAGCAGACCCTGGCGGTCTGCCGGGCCGTGGGTTTCAGCAAGATACACATATTCCCATTCAGCCCGCGCGAAGGCACGGCGGCCTTCGGGATGGCTGATAAGGTCAGTCATGATATAATAAAAAAGCGTTTTAATCTCCTTAATAATCTTGCCAGAGAACTATCTTTAAGATATAAAGAATCATTCCGTGGCCAGGAGGTTGATGTCTTGGTGGAGGAAAAATCAGAGGGCTTTACCGACAGATATATTAAGGTGAGGATTAAGCCAGGCGGAAAGACAAAGCCAAACCAGATAGTCAGAGTGAAAGTAACGGGAATTAAACCGGATTATGTAGCGGGTATAGCCATGAAGACACCAGTGGATTTTGACTAAGCAGATTTTTGTTCCCCCCTTTGGAAAAGGGGGATACCCGCCCGCCTGACGGCGTTCGGGCGGGAAGGGGGATTTAAATCTCCCCTAACCCCTCTTTTGCAAAGAGGGGAAAGTGTTAGAGTCGGAAAATAATATTTGATGGGCTATTAGTGGCACAATAAAGGATTTATACTTACTGTGAATAATTATAAACCGGTTATAAGCAAGATTCTGGGCGCGGTGAAGAAGCACCAGCGGTTTTTGATTACCGGCCATGCCAGGCCGGACGGCGATTGCCTGGGTTCCGAATTGGCCGTAGCCCGGATGCTCACCCGGATGGGTAAATCGGCCTATGTGATTAATTACGGCTCGGTCTCCAGGGAATTGTTTTTTATGCCCGGGATGAAGCAGGTCAGGTTCTATCGTAAAGGCGATCGCCTGCCGGATAATATAGAAGTTGTTTTTATCATTGATTCCGGGGGCTTGAGCCGGCTGGAGGAACTGGAATCGCCTATCCGCCGGATGTTCTCGGTAAAGAAAAACCCGCCGGTCTTGATTAATATTGACCATCATCCTTCCAACGGCGATTTCGGCGATATTAACTGGGTCAATGCTCGGAGTTCTTCAGTGGGCGAGATGATATATCTCCTGATTAAGCAGAGCAAGATAAGTATCGACAAGGATATGGCCACTAATCTGTATGTTTCGCTGGATACGGACACCGGCCATTTCTGCTTTGAGACCACCACGCCGATGAGTCATCTGATAGCCGCGGACCTGTTAGAAAAGGGCGTCCGGGTCAGGGATATTTACAGGAAGATTTATGAAGACAAGACCATCGGCGAGATGAGATTATTTGTGGAATGTTTGAGCCAAACCAAACTGGCACTCAAAGGCCGGATTGCCTGGAGCGTGCTGACCCGGCAGATGTACCGGAAACACGGGGCCACGCCGACCGATTCGCAAAACTACCTGTCCACCATCAGGGCGATTGAAGGCGTCAAGGTGGCATTGCTTTTCAGGGAGACCGAGCAGAATCCGCTGTCTATCAAGGTCAGCATCAGGACCGACCGGCCCATAGATGCGGATGGATTGGTTAAGGCGCTGGGCGGCGGCGGCCATCATCGCGCGGCCGGACTAACGATGAAACCGCCGGTCCAAAAGGCGTGCCGGCAATTGATTAGCCATATAAAGAAATTGTTAGTTTTTACTTGATAATAAACAGAAGAACGGTATAATTTAACTCCTTATGAAAAGCGCATGGGGATTTGATATCAGCAAGTCATCTCTTAAGGCAGTCCGATTGGAATTAAGAGAAGATAATATAGAAATAACGGATTTTGACGTGATTGACTACGGGCCTTCGCCGGGCCGGGACGAGGCGGCCTTTGCGCAGGATTTCCGTCTGGCGCTCAATACCTTCCGGAGCCGTCATAAGATAAAGGGCGAGACCATCGTTGTTTCCCCGCCTTTCCACAATGTTTTTAACCGGTTCGTTAACCTGCCGGCGGTGAGCGGCGAGCGCCTGCACGAGATAGTCAAATACGAAGCCCAACAGCACCTGCCTTTTGCCATTGAAGAGGTTATCTGGTCATACCAGAAGATTGAACGCGCTTACCAGCCGGGCGAAGAGATAGAAGTTGTTTTCTTCGCGGTCAAGCGGGATTTAATCGAGCAATTCCTGGGGTTGATAACCAGCAGCGGGTTACGGGTAGATGAAATCCAATTTGCGCCGGTGGCGCTCTACAATTATATAATGGCGGATTACGCGGCTCTGGCCACAGGCAAGAATTTTGTCATCCTTGATATCGGCACCAATAACACCAATCTGGTTCTGGTTGAGGGCAATAAGTTCTGGATTAGGAATTTACCTATCGTGGGCAACGATATCACCAAATCTATCCAGCAGAAACTGGAGATTCCGTTTGAAGAGGCCGAGCGGCTGAAGGTGCTGACCACCTCCAAGGAGTCGCCGGAGGCCGGCAAGATATTCGCGGCCACCCAGAATATTCTCAAGGACCTGGCCAGCGAGATTCACCGTTCCATCGGGTTCTACAAGAGTTTGGCCAGCGGCCGTTCGGTTAATTTCGATAAGATAATCCTGATGGGTAATGCGGCTAAGACCATATATTTCGAAGAATTCGTTTCTCAGCGCCTGCAGATTGCCACGGTGAAATTATCCGGGTTAGGTAAACTGGGGCTGGCTGAAGAGGCGAATAAGCAAGATTTTTCGTTCAGATTGCAGGGATTGGGCGTGGCTCTGGGACTGGCGTTGCAGGGGCTGGGCAAGTCGGCCAATAAGATAAACCTTTTACCGCCTGAGGTGCTTCAGAGCCGGGCGGTATCGCGCCGGAAACCGTTCGTGGCGGCTATTGCGGCTATCATTATCCTGATTCCGCTGCTGTTGCACCTGGCCGCCCGGGACGAACTGGGCCAGTTGACCCGAATCAATGAGCAGGTGACAGAAACGTTAGAAAAGAGCGATAAGATAAAAAAGATATATAATAAGGTAAAGGACGAATCCGAGAAGATAAAACAGTTGAATAACCTGGCGGCTATCGGCGGACAGAGGGATATCTGGATAAAGGTGTTGAATAATCTTAATAAATTAGGGGTGTTTGCCCAGCCGAGTATTATGCCGCCCAAAGGGTATGTCGATGTGGAGATTGAGGCGGATGAGCAATATATTAAGGAGCAGGAACAGAATAAGATATGGTTATTGGAAGTCAAGATAGGACGGGTGTTTAAGCCGGAGGAGAAAGCAGCGGCGCCGGCAGTTGACGGCGGAAAACCGGAATTCGTTAATATGGAAATTATCTGCGGGTTGATAGCCCGCCAGAAAACCGGCGGAGAGTTCGACCCGGTCAGTTCGCAGACCTTTGTCAAAGAGCAGTTGGTCAAACCGCTGTTAGCCGAGTTTAATATACCCGAGTCCGCTTCTAAGGTGGATATCATAGACACCCGGCCGGTTGGCGAATTGAAGACCGAGAGGGAAATAAAGGAAACAGGAATTACTGAGGAAGAGCCGAGATATTACCGCTTCCAGGTGAATCTCCAGATTCCCGTAGCGAAGTAAATGCCCAGTGGGTTGGCGCCATAAGGATTTATAATGAAAAAGAATTGGTTTATATTGATAGTGGCAGTTACCGTTCTGGTTGCCATCGTTATATTTTACTTCGGGGTAATCAGTTATTACCAGGAGATTTCACAGCAGACGGACCAATTGAAAGAGTATAAGGAAAAAATAGAGCGGATAATGGCCAAGAAGGACGAGGTGCCTTCCCAGAAATGGATTGAACAGTATGAAGCCAGGCAAAAAGAGTTGGACAATGAAATTGCCAGCGGCAAGAAATATTATATGGAAATAGACAAATCGCTGGAAAAATGGTTCCCGGGGTTAAAGATTGAGAAAGAGATGCCTTCGGTAGGCGATTTTAAGACGATGTATCTTGATAAGAAGGATGCCAAGATAAAGGAGCTTAAAGCCAAGAAACTATACGGTGTTTCAGATGATGAGACAGGTGAAGAGAAGAAAATGGAAGAGGGCAAGGATTTGGGATTCGGCGAGCCGGCCGCAGATAACATCAAGAAACTCCAGAAACAATTCTGGATTCAGGAGGCATTATTCGCTTCTATGATGGAATCAAATGTCGTTAAATGCGAGAGATTGGAATTCCATGATAGTAATCCATCCAGGCCGGTTTCGTTTTCATATGGTTCCTATATCCCGTTTAACCTGACGGTTTGCATCCAGAATAAAGACGTGCCCGGATTTATATATAATGTAATGAAATTCCGCAGCGATAAGAATACGCCTTCTATATGCGTTCTGGTCCGGAATGTTTCATTGACCAGGATATCAGACGAAATAAAGAATATTCCTGAAAGAACGGATAAACAACAGGTTCCGCATAAGGATAAGGATACTTATAAGCCCGAGTCGGTCAGATTGCCGTTAAGCCGGCTGTCTTTTGAGGGCGATGTGTTAGATTTTGACTTCCCGGCCAAGGAAGAACCGGCGCCGGTAAAAGATAAGCCGGGCAAGGATAAGAAACATAAATAATAAATATGAAATTATCAGAGATAACCAAATTTATCACTAACCGTCCCGAGCGGATAATATTCGGTATCTGCGCAATTCTGTTGCTGATTGTTCTGGCCGGGTATCTGGCCGGAGGCAAAGAGGATGAGACGGTGGCTGCTGTAATGCGGGAAAAGATGCAGCTGGATGAGGTTACTAAAATGAATGTTCCGGCTGTGCTGGGGCCAGTAGAATACCTGAAAAAGATAAAGGGTATCTGGGAGGAGATTCAGCAGCCGATGGAAGGCAAGGGCTGGCTGATGTACCGACCGCCGGTAATCCCGGTTAAATTCGTAAAGAAAACCGTAATACGAAATGATAAGAAAACCAATCTACCTCCGATAGCCAAGGGCATCAAAGCCGAGAACGAGAAGCCCGATGAGATTACATTAACCTGGGACGGGAATATAAGTTCTACGGCCCAGATTAAGGGTTATAAGATTTACCGTCGGGCCCAAGGCGAGAAGGATTTTACTGCAATTATAGAAATTCCGGCTGTGACCTCCACGGAAAGCGGTTATATCCATATTGATAAAGGGGTAAAGCCGGAGATGGAGTATTCCTATTATTTTACAACGTTGTCGGACGAGCCGAATGCCACAAAACAGGAGAGCGACCGGAGCGGAGAATTGAAGGTGATTACTCCGAATGATTATAAGATTGAATTTATAGATGTTATTGTAGAGAAGAACAGTTTATACGTTAAGATATCTAAATACTTAAATGGAAAATGGGACAGTACGACAGTATTTATAAATAAGGGTGAGAAGATAGATAAGGATAAGTTTATTACCGGCTGGACCTTTGTGGATTTTCAACCTGATGTATACGAAGTGTCAAAAGGTGGAGGGATTATTAAGAAGAAAACATTTAGGGTTTTTTATCTTGACAAAAAAGGTAGGCCTGATAGTTTCTTAATACCGCCAAAGTAACTTTTGTATTAGAGGGAAAATGAATATAAAGAAGAATTATTGGCTGATACCTGTTTGCGGTATTTTCTGCTCGGCAATAATCCTTACTGATTGCGGTGGCAAATCTAAATTACAACCTGTTGTAAAAACCTCCTCCCCGGCGCCGGCGGTGGCCGAATCCGAGAACGTTTTGGACCGGAGGCCTTCCGAAGAAAGCCGGCCCCAACCGTCATTAACCACTCCTGACGAATTAACCGAAGCTTTGAGGCGCCTGGAATCAGATAAATCAGTTGATATAGAGAAGAAAAAGATATTGGCGGAAAATTATTACCAGGTTGGGCTTAAGTTGTATCAGGAATTGAGGTTTGCCGAGGCCATAGATGCCCTTAACAAGGCGCTGGAACTTGACTCAACGCACGAAAAAGCCAAGGTGCTTTTAGAAGAATCGCGGTTGGCCCAGGGCGAATACCTGTCCGGCGAGATGGGCGCTGTTTCACGGAAATTATTCGCAGAGGTCCGGGCCAAGGTCCAACAGGCAAAGTTAGAGGTGGAGTACCATCTTAACAAGGGCATCCAGTTTTACAACAACGAGGATTATGCCAAGTCCGAAGAGGAATTTAAATGGGTGATTGAGACCATTAAATGGTTTCCTTACCGGGCAGACCTGATGAACTACCAGACCCAGGCGGAAAATTACCTCAGGTTGAATACGGAAAAGAAGGAAGTTAAAGAACGTGAAATGTCAAGGCGCCGTGAGTTGGCGGCCAGAAAATTAGCATCCCAGGAAGAGGAAAAGCGGCGCGATGATTTCATTAAGAATATTGATATGCTTTTCAGGAAAGCCCAGATTGAGTTTGAAAGGGAGAATTACCAGGAAACCATGCGGTTATGCGATAAGATAAAGGAAAAGAGCCCCGGTAACTTTGTGGCTGATAAACTCAGGATGATTGCGCTGGTGGCCCACCGCTCCAAGCAGAAGAAAATAACCACGAACACTCTGATTGAAGAATGGAAACGCACTTTTGAGAGTTATGACCTTAAATCGCTCCCTTATTTAGACCCCGTAACATTTCCGGAAAAGGATGTTTGGGAAAAGATAGAACGGCGCGGACCCAAGAAAATATTCAAGGAAAAACCGGTTTCCGAATTGGATACGCAGACGGAATTAATGCTGAAAAGAAAAATCAAGTTCCCTTTCACCGACCCGACGCCGCTTAGCCAGATAATCCAGTATATCAAGGAGTTTATACCGAGTTTGAACATAATCATAGACACCGGCGCCGGCGTTGATTCCCAAGAACAAATCACTTATAGCGGAGCCGAACTGCCGTTGGATTTTGTTTTGAGAGATATGCTGTCTGTGAAGCAGTGGGGTTATTTTATCCGCGAAGGGGTGGTTTATATTTCCTCGCTGGAGCGGATAAATCAAGAGCAGATGGAAACCAGGTGGTATAGCATTTTGGACCTGACTATTCCGATAATAGATTTCCCGAGCACTGAAATAGCTTTTGGCATAGCGGCAGAAGCGGGTGATTCGGGCACGGTTCAGATGCCCGCCATTTCCGGCGAAGAATTGGTTAATCTGATAAAGGAAACTACAGGCAAGCAAGAAGGCGGCTGGGAAAAAGCCAATGTCACCTTCCAGGCCACGACCGGTGTTTTGGTGGTGACGCATGTTCCCAAGGTGCATAAGCAGATAGAAGCGCTGCTTAATCAAATCCGCGCGGCGGCGGATGTGGTGGTTACAATCGAGGCGCGGTTTCTTTCCGTGCAGCAGAATTTCCTGGAGGATATCGGCGTAGATTTACGAGGACTGGCGAATACCCTGCCGACTTATTTCCAGGCGCCGCCTCCGGATGGGCCGCAGTTTACCGACCTCTCGGCCGGAGTGGCCGGCGTTTACCGTGATGGGCGTCAGAGTATAACGGCGCGGGTCCAGAACTTCGTTACCAATGCCGACCCGTATTCGCGTTTTATTAGAGATGAAAGAATATCCCCGTTGGGCGGCGCGGTTTTATCGTATTCGGTTTTAGGGCAGACATCTTATCAGGCATTGCTTACCGCGGTCCAAAAAGACATACGCACCACAGAGGTTTTTGCCCCCAAGATTACCATTGCTAACGGGCAACGGGCGCATATCCAGATGACGGACCAGTTCACGTATATAAAAGATTATGATGTGGTTATTGTTAACGCGGCCAGTTCTTTGGCCATGGGCGAGCCCATCGTCGATACTTTCCGGACCGGCGTTATTCTGGATGTCCGGCCGGTGGTCAGCACTGATTTAAAATATATTATGTTAGAACTCCGACCGAGTCTGGCCGCATCTGAAACCAGATTGCCGACTATCAGAACGGTTCCTTTTCTCATCGGTAATGTAAATACTCCGCTTCAAGCAATAGAACTGCCGGAGATAAGAGTTCAGCGCGCCAGGGGCAATGCTATTATACCGGATGGAGGTATATTACTGATGAGCGGTTATTCTTCCGGCAAGGATACCTCGGCTTCCTCAAACGTTCCGGTGCTTTCCAATATTCCTATTCTGAGTTTTATGTTCGGTCGGAAAGCCAAGGGAGAAGCGCGCAGAAATCTTATTATCCTGATTAAAGCGAAGATTAGTATTCTGAGCGAAGAAGAAAAGAAGAAGTTCTGATATTCATCTATTTACCGCTAAAAATCATTTATTTAGAACCGTATAAGGGGAAATTTCGTTTATATATAGGGGGAATATCATATTATATCCTGCACGGCAGAGAAAGGGTGGGCTTATTATGACATCATATAATACGCATCTAAAATCGGCCAGTGGCGGAAAAACTACCGCGGTTATTCTGCTCCTTATCGCGCTGGGATTTATTGCTTTTAATGACTGGGGTTCATTGTTATCGGCCGGAAAAGAGTCAGAAAGCCAGCAGGAATCCGATTTGAATTTTGCCGATAAATTAGCCGAGGAATCCGCCACTCCCGGCGGCCTTAATTTCCTGGATATTGCCGAGGAAATGGTTCAGGACATCATCAAAACCCCTGCTTCCAAGAGAATCCAGCAGCACGCCACACTGATATTGGGGAAATTAAAGAAGTTCAGCGCCTGGGTGGAAAGAGACCCTGATAAGCGCGCCCGACTTATGAATGAAGCCGTTGATATATTGGACAAGTTCATCAAGGAGAACGCTGAGTATAGCGGAGTATCGGAAGCCAAATTCGAGTTATCCGAACTTTTGCAGGAAAAAGCCCGTTTCTTGACCAGCGTTTTCAAGGTAGAAGCAGACCCGGCAAAAAAGCAGGGGCTGTTTGAACAGGTGGAATCGACTTATATGCGTATTAGTGAAGACCTGAACGCTATGATTGGAGATTACCAGAAAATACTGGATGGCATTGAGGATGCCGACAAGAGGGAAGAAATAGACAATAAAATCATGCGGGCGTCTTATACGTTGGGATTGAATTTTTATTACCGGGGCCTTCTCTATAATAAAGGCGATGAGAATAATAAAAAATACCCCCAGGAAGCCATTAAATCCTTCAATATGTTTGCGTTAAAGTATGGGGATAAATTGCTTTCTTATGAGGCCTCTGATTATATCGGGTTGTGTTATTATGAATTAGGTGATTACCAGAAAGCCAAGATGTATTTCAAGAGCACGGCCGGATTATATGACAGCATTATGAAGGACGACGAGAAAGATAAAGAGGAGAAGAATGACATTATAAATGAATGCCGGGATATTATCCAGAGGGGTTATACCCATCTGGCGATGGTGGCAAATGCAAGCAGGGAATATTCGGAAGCCATCAAGATTATTGACGACCTGATTAAGATGTTTCCCAAGAACCAATCAGATGAATGGATGGAAATGGGGCTTTTAGAGAAGGCCCGGGCTTTATTTTATACTAACAATAAAGATAAGGCGTTTTCTATTATCCAGAATATTAAAGATAACAGTAAAAATAATCAGGCCCGCTCTTCAGCTAATGACATCTTGAGTAATCTTATACAAGAGGGCGGCGATGTTTCTCCCGGAATAATTATTACCACCATACGCGACCTGCTGGCCAAAAGCAAATACAGCGAGTTAATTCAGCAGGGCCAGGTATTGATGTACAGGTTGAACAGTTCTCCCGAGGCCGAAAGGGTTCAGTATCTTCCGGAAGCATTACTTATTATGGCTGAGGCATTCAAGAAGCAGGAGCGGTTTTACGAGGCCATAATCCTTTACGAAACCGTCTATCTTAATCCGAAATATAAAGACGCCAAAAGCACCCAAAATGAAGATATTGCTCCGTTAGCCGCTTATGGGGCTGCCGAAGCGTACTTAAAGATGGGGACGGCGTCGAATGATGAATCAGACAAGACGAAATATAAAGATATCAGGTCATACCTGACCAAGACCTGGCCTAAAAGCGACTTTGCGCTGAGTAGTCAATTCTATGAGGGAAAAGAGATGGAGGGGGAGGGGAAGTATATTGAAGCGGCCAAAGCTTATGGTCAAGTCCCGGCATCTAATAGCAATTATTATGAGTCGCTGTTTCGCATCGGGTATGCGTACTACCTTCAGGCAGATAAAAATTTAACGCCGTCCTATAGAAAAGAAAAAGATAGTAAAAAGAAAGAAGAGGTAAAAGGGGATATTCTTCGCGTTTTGGTATTAGCCGAGGACGCATTCAAGAAAGCCCTTAAATTATATGAGGAGAAATCTAAAGAGGCGCTGGATGATGAGTCAAAGAGGAAAGTTGCTCACAATGAACTCCAGGCGCGTTTGTTTATGTCCCGGATGTATCTCAATGAATTCCTGCGCAAATATTCAGAGATTCTTACGGTCTTGAGCGGACTGGAGAAGCGGTATGCTTCAAGGCCGGATGCGGTCAGCCAGATTCTGCAGTTAAAAATAGAGGCATATATCGGGATGGATGATTTGGATAATGCCGAAACGCATCTAAAATCATTGAAGGATTACGCCGGCAAGGGCGATAATCTTGAGATTATAGCGCCGGCTCTGCAGTTAATGGGCCTGGCTTATGAGAAAAAGGCCGAAAGCGTCATTCCTGGCGCCTTATCTGCATCTACACCGGGTGAAAGAAAGAAGGTGATGGAGACAATCCAGGAAAAGAAGGTCAAGTCATCTGAAGAATACAAGAAGTTCAGCGATGCCTTACAGCGGTCCGGCGAGTTTTACTACCAGTGGGGCGAGGTTAGGAAGAAAACCATGAGTCCGGATGAAGCCCTGTCCGTGGCGGAAAAATTATTCCTGGCTGCGGAACTGATTGAAAAGAACGATTTCTACAGGAAGGCGTCTGATTTATACGAAAGAATGATTAATAAGGAATTCCAGGGGAAATTGCCGCGCCAGGAGACCTGGCTGATTCAATGGAAATTAGCCAAGACCTATCGCGCCTTGAAGGAGAAAGAAAAGTCCGTAACCATCCTTGAGAAACTGGATGCCGAAAAAACTAACAATATTGACATAGGCAGGGAATTGGCTTTTGCTTATGAAGATGCCGGAGACAAAGATAATATTACGCCCTGGCAATCAGCCAGGAAACAATGGGCGAAACTGGGGGGGTTATGTAAGAACGGAACTGAGGAATGGTGGGAGACAAAATACCACTTCGTGCTGATGGATATCTGGATGGGTAATTTCAAAGAGGCGCTCTATGCCATGAATATGATAGAAAAAGCCGTCAGCCCGGATTATGATAATAATAAATGGGGTTATAAGGATAAATTCAGCGCCCTGAGGAAGATAGCAGAGGCAAAATGAGATTGTTGATAAAGTCGACAATCTCACCCTGAACTCTAGCCGTCGGCGGGGATAAACTCCG
This sequence comes from Planctomycetota bacterium, assembly GCA_038059695.1. Taxonomy (GTDB): domain Bacteria; phylum Planctomycetota; class MHYJ01; order JACQXL01; family JACQXL01; genus JACRIK01. Next base: position 45,597 of record JBBTIZ010000084.1, on the reverse strand, counting down.
TGAAGGGTCTCCCGCCTTTGGCGAGGCTCGCCCTCACGGGCGGCAAAACTGTGCTTGGTGAGATTCTTCGCTTTGCTCAGAATGACACCGTTGAAAGGTTTTTAATGGTGTCAAATAGAGTAAAAAATAGGCGCATAAATCTTGACAGATACCATATTTTAGTATTGGCTGTAACGGAAAGGAAAGGGTGGAAAATGAAATTATTGAAGATATTGGCTGTCTTGACGTTCCTGGTTTTTTCACTACCTTCTTTATATCTAATGGCCCAGGAAACAGATGTGGTGTCTTCTTTGGGGCCCGATAATAAAATAATTGATGATGCCGGTGAAATCACCGGTGAAACGTACGATGGCGTAGATATCAAATTAAAAGGCGGAGCCACCACCAAGAAGATTAAGTTAGAACTGATTAAAAATGTCACCTATCGCGATGAGCCCAAGGATTATATCAATGCCAAGCAACTCCAGGAAGCCGGCAAATATACCCAGGCCGTGGAGTCGTATAAAAAGGCATTGAATGACACCCGTCTGAGGGCTATCTTCAAACAACATGTCCTTTATAATGTCGCCGTCTGTTACCATAATGCCAAGCAGTTTGATGATGCCATGCAGGCCTATGACGAAGTGCTGAAGTCATTTGAAAAGACGCGCTATTTTAAGCAGGTCTATTTTAATAAGAGCGACTGCGCCGCCAAAAAGCCCGATTTGAAAATGGCTTTGGATATCCTGGATGACGCCAAGGTAAAAGGCCGGGATTTGGGCGATAAATTCCTGCTGGAGGTTGATTTGCGTAAGGCCAACCTCCTGGAGGACAGCAATAAACTTGACGAGGCCAAGGCCATTTATAACCGGCTTAAAACCTCGGCCCAAATGCAACCATCCATACGAGATCGTGCCCTGATAGGGTTAGGCCGGGTGGAATTGGCCAACAAGAATCCTGCCGGGGCAGAAGAGGCGTTTAACGAGGTGATTGAGAAATCAAACGATGCCGTAGCCAAGGCCGGCGCCTATAACGGTATGGGCGATTGCCTTATGGTCAACCCCAAGGCCGATTACAAAACATTAAAGAACGCCCTGTTCTCCTATCTCCGTTCCAAATTGCTTTATCCGGCCCCGGCCGGCGAACCCACCATTGAAGAGGAAAAAGCCATTTATAATGCCGGATTATCCTGCGAGAAATTAGCCCAGGCGCTGCCCCAGGAAAAGAAAAAGGTCTATATCAATAATGCCAAACTCCTCTACCAGGAGTTGAAGCAGAAGTTCCCCGGCTCCAGATTTGTCTCTGAAGCCAATAAGAGATTATCTGAACTCGGGAAGTAGCAACGAATCCCGTGAGGGAAAATAGATTAACCGTTTAGTCGCAGTTTGACCCCGCAGGGGAAATTACTGCGACTTATCCCGCCGATGAGCGCCATAATCATAGTGGGTCGGCGCCAATGGCGGGAGAGAAAGCAACAAAGAGAAGGAGAGAGTATGTTTTACGGAGTCGCAACGGAGTCCCGATTATTTCGGGACAGCAGAAGCAAGACAGGGAAAGCCGCTATAGTAGTCACTATTTTATTGGTAGCGTTGTTTATTAGCGCGGTGGGCTTTAATTATGTTTATGCCCAAGAGGGGGGGGGGAGTAAGTCGTCCGGTGCTAAAGAATCCAGTTTTATGGACTTGGTTAAGGCCGGGAATTATGTCGGACATTTTATTATCCTTTGCAGTGTTTTAGGTCTGGGATTTGTTATAGAACATATCGTGAATATTAAGAGAGACAAATTATGCCCACCGGAGATAGTCGCCGAATTAGAGGCATTGGTGGACGAAGGTAGATATGAGGAAGCATTATCGTTATGCAGCGCTAACCCCAACTTTTTCTGCAATATTATTGGCGGAGCCCTGGCCAAGGTGAATGAGGGTTACGATGTTATGGTGGAGGCGATGCAGTCAGCCGGTGAAGAGGAGGCCGCCAAGTTAAACCAGAAAATCAGTTATTGCTCGCTTATCGGCAATATCGCTCCTATGTTAGGCCTGACCGGAACCGTTACCGGTATGATATCGGCGTTTGGTATCATTAAAACGAAATTATCTCCTTCTCCGGCTGACCTGGCCCGAGGCGTGGAAGAAGCCCTGGTGACCACGGCCGAAGGGCTTTTTGTGTCTATGCCTCTGATGACCGCGTATTTCTTATTCAAAAATAAGGTGACAATATATATTATTGAATTGGGTATTATGGCCGGTGAATTCGTTGATAAGTTTAAGAATATGTCAACCGAGCCGCAGCAATAATAAATATAGGGTTAAATTTGGGGTAGATAAATCATGAAAATACCACGCGCTTCAATGGTAGAAAATGTGGGTTTTAATATGACCCCGATGATTGACATTGTCTTCCAATTAATCGTTTTCTTGATGTTGGCCACGGACTTTGCCAATGTCGAAATTGAGAGGGTTTATTTACCCAAGGCAGATGCTGCAGTGGCTGACGACCACCCGGACGAAAAACGGTTTATGGTAAACATTATTCACGAGGTGCCGGGTGAAGCAGAGTGCCCCCAATTAAAATATACGAATGGTGTTTTAGTGCAACCCTGCCAGATTGATGAGCATTGGGTCATAAAAATACGGGGCAAAGTATTGACCATACCGGAATTGGAACAAAGGTTGATAGTGGAAGGGGATACGGACCGGGAAACCAAGGGTAATTCCAAGACCCCTTCAAACCGGCCGGTGATGATACGGGCTGACGGCAGCGCGCCCTTCAAGCGGATTACTCAGGTGTTGGAGGCGGCCGGTAAGGCGTTGGTCTGGAAGATAGAAATCGGGGCTGAAAAACCTCCGGAGGATTAAAACTTATAGCAGTGGGGTGTTACCGTGAACTCGAAGAGACCTCGTTAGCGAACACCCACTGGAGCGGAGCGAATCTATATGGCAAAAGGCAGTATAAAGAAATCTGAAGAGACAAAGTTCGATGAGTTGAATATGACTCCTATGATTGACGTCATATTCCAGTTGATGATATTCTTCATGTGTTCTATTCATTTCAAGTCGCTGGAAGGTAAGTTATATTCTTATCTGCCCAGGGATAAAGGGATGTTGTCCACCACAGTGACCGACCCGATTTTAGAGGAGGTTCGGATAAAATTGGCCTATTCCGAAAGCGCGCCTCTTTTGACCAGGATAAAGGTCGGGGAGAGAGAGTTCCCCGATTGGGATACGTTGTTTAATCATATGCGGGGGCTCAAGGATAGTTTGGTAACCAGCAGCGGCGATGTAATTCCGGTTAAAATAGATGCGGACGAGAAGATACCTGTCCAATCCGTAGTCAATGCTCTTAATATCTGCAAGAAGGCAGGTGTCCAGAAAACTGAATTTGCGGCTAAAACCTCGGCGCCTCCTAAAAAATAGGAATGAATACAAGAAAACTTCATAACTCCTGCCCCGAAGGCGTAAAGACACTAAGAGAAATTCCTCTTTGTGTCTTGGTGTCTTTGTGGCTAATTCTTTCTATTAGCGCTATTCATTGCGGCGGTCCAAAGGCGGCCGCAGCGCGGAAGACGTCCATCAAGTCCCAGATTCCGTCCAGGGTTTCCGGCACGGCTGTGGCGCTGGAGAGCGTGGCGCCGGCTTCGGTTTCTCCGAATTCATCCAATGTGCCGGTGGTCCATTTTGCTATGGCCACTAACCAGCCGGATATCGTCCTGAAATCCCTCAGGTTTGACCAGACCGGCACCCTCAAGGATGCCGATATTAAAGCCATTAAACTCTATCTGGATAACGGCGACGAGTCGTTTAACGGCGTCACCGATATCCTGCTTTCTTCTTCGCAACTCAAGGGAGACGTTTGTGAATTCAAGTTAGAGCAGCCCATCATCAGCCGGGTCCAGTCATTCTTTGTAATCGTGGACCTGGCCAGCGAAGTGACAACGGAGTCCCGACCCAATCGGGGCAGTATTGTCGGCACCGTCTCATTCCTGTTTAACGAAGAATCATTCGGCACCACGGATATCGTGGGCGTGACCGGCCAATACCCGTTTTCCTCGGCGCCGGTGAACATATCGGCTGCAACTGTCCCGGCGCCTGCCTTGGCCTCCCGTCCCGATATACCATCGGGAGAACACGGTATCGGGGAAGGCGCTCCTGAAAAACCTTCGGTTAAGCCGACTGAAGAAGCCGTCCCGCCAGAGCGGGATGACATTATGTCCGAACTGGAGAAGGAAAAGACGGTCAAGATGCAGGAGAACGAATTCCTGGCCCAGAAATACTACGAGATGGGCCTGAAACTATTCAAGGAATTCAATTACGCCCAGGCCCTGGATAAGACGGCCAAGGCGTTGGAACTCAATCCCCGGCACAAAGAGGCCAAGAAACTCTATTCGGAGATACAGTTAGTCCTGGGTTCCCGGGCCGATGAAATCAAGGTCATCAAGGAATTCCTGCAGGAGCAGTTAGCGGTCAAGATACAGGAGACCGAGTTGGTGGTCCGGAACCATTTTATGAATGGAGAGAAACTGACCGCCGAGAAGAAATACGGCGAGGCCCGCCTGGAATTCGAAGCGGTGATAAATAAGTTAAAATGGATACCGTACGAAATCGGGCTGAAGGAATATATGACCAAGGCCCAGGAGCGGCTGAATGAGATACAGGAACTGACTGTCCGGCAGGATGAAGAGACCAACCGGAAACGCCGTGAAGCGGCCGCCCGAATCGCCCAGGAAGAGGAGCTCAAGCGCCAGCAGGAACATAACGAGAAAATCAAGTCGCTTTTCAAAGAGGCCTTGGTTTTCTTTGAGCAGAAACGTTTTGGAAAAGTGGAAGCATTGGCAGATACCCTTCTGGAATTAGCCCCGCATTTCAAGGCGGCCGAGGAACTGAAGAAAGAGGCCATCAGGTCCAGGCATTATGAAGTATCCGCGAAATACATCAAACTGCGCTCGGAGCGGTTCAAGGCGATGTATGACGACTTCAAGGAGACGACTATACCGTATGCCGACGATAAAGTCGTGCGCTACGACCCGGATGTCTGGAAAATAGCCAGCCAGCGCAAGCCGCCCGGGGTTGTCACCGGCAAGTCAGAGGAAGACCCGGATATCGTGGAGATAAAACGCAAACTCAAGACCATCCGGCACGATTTTAAGTTAGAAGGCAATGATACCTTATACGATGTCACGGACTATATCCAGCAACAGTATAAGATACCCATCATATACTCATCCGACGTCAAGCAGGAAGGCATCCCCAATGAGAAAAAGACGCTGTCTTTGACCGGACTGCCTTTGGAGATAGGATTAAAGAACCTGCTGGAGCAATACGGATTATCGTATGGATTTGACAACGAGGTCAAGAGTTTAAAGATAACCAAGGTCACGGCCTTGGAAGAAGAACTGGAATGGCGGGTGCACAATGTGGATGATTTGGTCAGGGCGGTCCCGGAATTCCCGGGTCCGAATGTGGAACTGCCATTGACGCCGGGCGGAGCTCCGGGCTGGTCTATGCCGCCCACGGACTTGCCGCCGGTTACCCAGATAACCATAGAGGAATTATTAGATCTAATCAAGAAGAATACCGGCAAGGACCGTAAGGGCCAAAGCACCTGGGAGGGAAATATCCCGGGCGTGAATATCCGCCGGATAGGCGACAGCAATAAACTGATGGTGGTTCATAGCGCTTCAACCCAGGATGAGATAGTGGAATTCCTGCAAATCTTGAGGTCATTCAGGAGCGCTATGGTTTCTATCGAGGCGTCATTCACCACGACCACTGATGATGTCTTTGAAGAATTTGGAACGGAACTGAGAGGTATACCGAGGGTAAGCATACCCAATGCGCCGGATATACCTGGCCAGAGCAACCCTACAGCCGGATTGCTGCTGGGCGGAAACCGGGATGCCCGGTTCCGGACCGCCTATACCCTGCGGGACGCGAATAATCAGGTGGAAACCGCCTTGCCTCCGTCCGCCATAGGCGGTTTGGGACTCCAATTTGCTGTATTAGGCGCGCCGCGTATCAATATGCTCATGACCGCCCTGCAAAAGACCGGCAAGGGAACTGTTATGGATTCGCCTAAGATTACCGCCCTCAACGGACAGAGAGTAAATGTGGCGTTTATAAGGCAGCGCCAGTATATCCAGGACGGCGATATCCAGGCCGGCGCGGTTGCCTACGAGCCGGTTGTAAACACCTTTTCCACCGGCGTGGTGCTTGATGTTAAGCCGGTGATGAGTTATGACCGTAAGTTTATTACCATCCATGTCTTCCCGACCTTATTGGAATTGATAGATGTCAGGGAGTTACTCCTGGAATATCAGGCCGTCCCGCCCGGCATTGGCATAGAACTCAGGACCCAGATTACGATTGAACTGCCCTGGTTGCGGCTCCAGAGATGCCGGACCAGCGCGGTGGTGCCTGATGAAGGCGCCCTGGTACTGGGCGGGATGAAGACCATCTATGACCGGGATATTACCACCTCCACGCCGATGATGGATAAAATTCCTATTCTTTCGGCATTCTTCAAGCGCAAGATTAAATCCGAAGAAAAACGCTACCAGTTGGTTATTATCAAGGCAAAGATTGTCGAACTGCCTGAAATTGAACAGGAACTCAGGTAGTTTCAACCTCGAATACGGATTAACAATAACTCCATTGAAATCCCTAAAAGCCGTATTTTTTGATATAGACGACACCTTGTATTCCACCTCTCTTTTTGCCTCACGGGCCAGGCATAATTCTATCAGGGCCATGATGGCCCTGGGTCTTAAATTCCCCGAGAAAGCGCTGGTCCACGAACTGTCAGAGGTCATTAGGGAGTTCTCCTCAAACTACGAGCGCCATTTTGATAAATTGCTCTTGCGGATTCCCAGGCGCGCCTATGCCGGCATAAATCCTTCAGTCCTGGTGGCCGGGGCAGTCATCGCCTATCACGAAACCAAGTCCCGTGAGTTATTGCCTTTCCCTGATGTTACAACGGCCCTTACGGCGCTGGCCAAAACCGGCCTGATTAGAGGCGTGATTACCGACGGGTTATCGGTCAAGCAATCCGAGAAACTCATCCGGCTCAAACTCTATAATCTCTTTACCCCCGGCGCCATATTTATTTCGGATGATATCGGCATCAGCAAGCCCAATATCAAGCTCTACCGGAGGGTCTGCAATGAACTAAATCTTTCTCCGTCTGAGGTGATGTATGTGGGTGACGACCCGGTCAACGACATTGACCCGGCTAAGGCATTGGGAATGATAACCGTTTTAATGAAGCGGGGCGGAAAATACCTGACCCGCAAAGGCAAACTCAAGCCCGATTACCAGATTGATAACTTCCGCCAATTGCTGAAGATAGTAAATAATCTGATAAAATAATAAGGGCCAATGGACTTTGTGGCCTTTGTGCCTTTGTGGTTAATTCTTATTGATTATGTCCGATATTATCCTCAAAACCGAAAACCTGGCCCGCCATTTCGGCCGCT
>JBBTIZ010000084.1:0-38050 GCA_038059695.1 Planctomycetota bacterium | reverse complement strand
AAGACCTGGCCAAACTCCTTAAAGAGGAGGGCATAGAAATAACCGAACCCAAACGGCCCCTGGAAAAATACTTTATGGGATTAATGTAATATAAATTTGTGAACCACAGATAAACGCAGATAGACGCGGATGATTTATCTGCGTATATCATAATTATGGCTGAAGATAATAAGTTTGAGCATAAGGATATAACCTCTAAAATATTGAATGCGGCGTTTGAGGTGCACAATATATTAAGATGCGGTTTTTCGGAGAAGCTGTACGAACGGCCCTTAATATATGAACTAAAACAGCGTGGTTTAAAAGTAGAGCAGCAAAAGAGAATCGAAGTCGAATATAAGGAGAGTATAGCCGGCGATTATATTGCGGACATTGTCGTTGATAATAAGGTAATCGTTGAATTAAAGGCGGTAGAAGCAATAATAAAAATACACGAAGCCCAGTTATTAAATTACCTGAATGCGAGTAAATACCACGTGGGTTTGATTCTGAATTTTGGTAAAACCAAATTGGAATATAAGAGATTAGTTTTGTCTGATCCTGATTGATAAAGATGGATGAACACAGATATTATCAGCGTTCATCTGCGTTAATCTGTGGTTCCCTAAAGGATATTTGAATGATTCCAAGAATTTGGACCTTAACTAAAGTCGAGCTCTACAAGCTCAGCCGCCAGAAATTATTATATATCGGCCTGTGCCTGGTCATGGCTGTGGTGGCGCTGTCTGTCTTGATGGAGAAGATGTCGCCGACTACCAAGGCGACTGTCAACGGCATTGCGCCGCTTATCGCCGGATGCCTCAACGGCTTCCGGCTGGTCACCTTCCTGATATTAGTCATCGGCGCGCTCCTCTTTGCCTCGGAAACCACCTTCGGCACGATTCGGACCATCCTGATTGCGCCCATCAGGAGAAGCGAGATTGTCTTGGCCAAGGCCATCACCGTGATTATCCTGGCGCTTCTCTTTACCCTGCTCATTGAATTAGTCGCATTCGGGCTATCCTGGTCTGTCTACGGGTTCTATAACATCACTGACCCGACCTTTCCTGAAATAATCCATCTGGCCAAATCCGAGATGTTGCTCTATATGCTTTATACATTCCTGCACATCCTCTTGCCCTTGGTGGCAATCGGGCTGATGGGTTTATTTATATCTACGGTAGTGGAAAACGCCGGCATCTCGGTGGCCATCAGCATCATTCTGTATCTGGTCCTGGACTCATTTGTGGCCAATCTGTTTGAGGAGGTCTCGTCGTATCTGTTCAATCCTTACTGGAACTATTACCTGGACACCTTAAAGAATATGTCGGAAGGCGCATTGCAGGAAATCTGGCGCTTCAAGGCGATTAACTCATTTCTGGGCGTCAAGGCCGGCGAAGAGGTTATGCTCGACTCGGCCCGTAATCTCTCGGTCATTAAGAGTTTTGTCATTCCAATAATCTACTCAATTATCTTTGTCATCACCTCAATCCTTGCGGTTCACCCTGTTAGAAAGTCATATTAAATTATTTACCGTTTATGCAGTAGCAGGTTTTAGGTAAAAGATGTCTTATTATCGGTATGGAGATTTCTAACGGGGTCAACCGGAAAAACTCATAAATAAAGCATTCTCAATCCCTATAACCAATTATTTAATATAGGGTTATATAAAAATTAGGCCTAAAAATACCAGGGGGATGGGGGATGGTGGGGGGTAGTACCCTCGGCCTGCATTAGGCATACTCTTGGCCCTTCATAGGCATACTCTCGGCGCTACAGAGGCGTACTCTCGGCCCTACAAAGGCATACTCCCGGCGCTACAGAGGCATACTCTCGGCCCTACGGAGGCATACTCTTGGCTCTACGGAGGCATACTCTTGGCTCTACAGAGGCATACTCTCGGCCCTTCAGAGGCATACTCCCGGCGCTATATAGGTATACTCCGTAGTATCGGATTAGTGTATGTCACCCATAATCATACACACAGTATAGCGTACCCTTATATGCTATAGGCGCTCCGGAGTGTTGGTGTCCATAGACCCGACAGGATGTCAAAAAACCAAGTATTTGTTGAATTTAGAGAAAAAGATGTAATTCCGGTGAACCAATACCTAATTAACTACAATTTTCCTGGTTACAAATAATTCGTCAGCCCCGTTAGAGATATTTGGTTTGATATCTGATAAAGCATCTCTGTTTGGATGTTTTGTATAATTTATAGGTTATGTTCTATTGGTACGGTCGTCCCTTTGGGACGACCTATCTCTAACGGGGTCGGCATCATCGGTCTATAAATAATTCGTTAACATCATCGGAGACCTGATGTATTTGTATTCATACTTGCTGGCTAAAGCATAGTCCAGCATTATCTTGTCTTCTACCTGGCTCATGACCAAGTCCTTTTGCGGACGCCGGGCCTCTATGTCCTTGGTGGTGACGAAACTCAGGGCATCACTGCCAGAGCCCCAGCCATAAGACAGGTTCAGAATCCGTTCGTCCGGATTGGCGTTATCTAAGATATGCGCCAGCGGGATGAGCGATGAGGCGCTGCCGCAGTCGCCGATATACGAGGTCAGGACATAGGGCATGACGATGAACATATCCAGTCCGAGTTTGCCCGCGCCCATCATCGGCTGGATTCCGTTGCCCTGATGGATGGCTACATAGTTAAAGTCCTTCTTGGGGTCAAGGTTGAGTTTGGCAAAGAGCCGTTCACCGGCCGGGGCCAGGTGTTCCAACAATCCCCAACTGGAGACATAGCCAATCCAGCCGCCGCCTAATTGGATATAGCGCTCGCCTTCGGTCCGGAAATAGTCAGCCAGGTCTGATGAATACGAGACCGAACCCTCTAATTTGGCAATCAACTTATCCTTACCAATGATACAGGCAAACGCGCCGGCTGAAGCCGCGTATTCCATCTGGGTGCCGGGCGGGAAGTGGCGATTGAGCGTGTCAGTTCCGATGGCCAAGACATAGTCGGCCATGCCTGATGCCACGAACGCCGATGCCGTAATCATGGCCGAGGTGCCGGATTTGCCGGCGAACTGGATGTCATAAGCGATAATATCCTTACGCAGGCCCAGGGCGTCCTGGACCACGGTAGCGGCCGGCTTGGTGGCGTAGGGATTGGTGCCTGAGCCGAAGAGCACCGCGCCGATTTGCTCTCTCTTCAGTCCTGAACGGTCTAAGGCAATTTGAGCCGCGGCCACGGCTAATGTGATAGAGTCCTCGTCAGGCATTAAGACAGCCCGTTCCCTTAAACTCATCCGGTCGAATATCTCCGGGGTGACATTGCGCCAGACCTTGTAGATATCCTGGACATCAATCCGGTGCTTGGGAATATATGTTCCGTAACTGACAATACCTGTTTGCATTTAATACCTTCTTTCTAAAATCCTTGTAATTTCCGCCACGAAGACACCAAGGCACGAAGAAATAAATTCGTATTCAGCGCCACTTCGTGTCTTTGTGGCAGATATAAGGTAGCATACTTTTTTAACGGGGTCAAATAATATCAAACCCCTTTAAAGAGCCGTCCGGTGTTTCCCACTGGATATCTATGTTTGTCACCTTGGATGAATCCGGGCCGTGGTGGCACCACTTTATCATCTCATCTACTTTATTCTTTGGGCCTTCAAAGACGGTTTCCACCTGGCCGTTGGCGAGGTTTCTGACCCAGCCGGTCAAGCCGAGTTGGTGGGCCTTTTCAAAGGTGTAATGCCGGAAGAACACGCCCTGGACTATGCCGGAGATGAAGAGATGGGCTTTGACTTTATTCATATTACGGGATGGTTTATTAACAACCCCCTTTCCCCCTTTATTAAGGGGGAATACGTTGATTTAATCCGTGGAATCTGTGTCATCTGTGGTTCCGAATATCTTCAGCCACTTGGGCACATCAGACGGTTTTAAGCCGGTGAATTTCTCTATGGGCTCATCTTTTAACCCTGGGGTGGTATTTTTATCTCTGACTGTCAATTCTACGGCAAATTCCTGGGATGAGATAATCTTGACCCGGTTGCTTATGAGGGTTTCTGCCAAAGCCAGGTCTGAGGTTACGGCGCATAAATCCTGCCTGTGCGGTTTTTCCCGGATGTACGATGATACCAGGTTGATAATATGCTCGTCGGCCGTGGTCTGGTCCTGGGAAAAGACCACCCTGATACCGCCTGATTCTTTCTCTTGCGGGTAGTGGGTATTGGCCTTATCGCCGTCAAAGACCACGATGATGCGGTATTTTTTTCTTGTATTGTATGATTTGAGTTGTGAGATGAGGTTATCACGTAATATTTCCAGGTAATTGGGTTTTGTATCATCGGATTGTCCCAGACCGCTGAAGATAAGGTTATAGCCGTCAATAAGCAGAATCATTATAGATTCAGGATACGTTGGATATCGTTAATAAATGTGAATGCCACCAGCAATAAAAGGATAAAAAGGCCGGCATACTGGGCAATGGCCTGGGCCTTGATGCTGACCGGCGAGCCCTTAATCCTTTCAATGAAGCAGAAGACAATAGTGCCGCCGTCCAATACGGGTATAGGCAGGAGATTGAGGATAGCCAGGTTGATGCTGATAAGGGCTAAGAGCCAAAAGAAAGCGCCCGCGCCTTCCTGGGCCATCCGATAAGAAACCTGTACGATACCAATCGGTCCGGCCAGCCCTTTTACCGATTCTTCTCCCTGGAAGAGTTTCTTTATCATCTGGTAGGTCAAAAGCCCTAAATCCAACGTCTCTTTAGCGCCCTCGACTATGGCAGATGTCAAAGGATACCTAATGGTAACCATTTTGAACCTCAAGCCAAGCCCTAAATCGCCTTTGGTGGTTGGTGTCGGAGTAATGGTAAATGTCTGTTTGCTTGAGTCAGGCGATGCCTTAAGCACTGTGATTTTTACCGGAATCCCGTTGGTTTCATTTATTAATTCCTGCAGGTCGGTTAAATCAGAGATGCCGATTTTCAATATTTTCCCGTTTTTATCAGGGGCAGTTGCTTTGATAATTCTGTCTCCGTAAGCCAGACCGAGGCCTGATAAAAGAGAGCCGTCCTGCGCCTCGCCTATTTCATTGCTAATGGTCGGTCCGATGCCGATAAATCCTTTCCCGTCCTTGTCCGGAGTAACGGCAACATTCAAGGACAGGGTTTCATCTTTGGAAAACCAGTGTTCTCTTATGACGGTTAGTTTCAATTCCTGGCCCGCAGATGCCCTGATAACCTCGGTAAGTTTATTCCAGGAATTTATCCGGGTATCGTCTATGGCGATAACCCGGTCATTTTTCTTAAGCCCGGCATTTTCCGCAGCCGCGCCTTTTTTCACGCTGGAAAGTATTACCGGCATAATTCCTTCTATATCAATATCATAATAAGGTTTTGGCGTCGCGGTCACGGTTTTTATAGCGCCGTCTGGGTTACGGATTTTTATGGGGGTGGGCAGTCCGGCCCGCTGTGAAAGAGACGAGAAAATTTCGCTTCCCGATAAGGTAACCTGGTCGTTAACTTCTAATATTTCATCATTTGGCTTTAGTCCGGCCGCCTCGGCCGGCGAGCCCTTTGGGGCGGAGTGGACGATATTGCTTGGAGGCAAAATCCCCATGCCCGCAGACCCCTTGGCAATGATGCTTACAATAACTTCCTGGTTCCCGCCCGAACCCCGAATGCTTTCGGGGTCCAGTCGGGCGGGGTTCCGGTTCACTTTTACCTTAAGAGAGGTGTTTACGGGCGTCCGGACAACCTCACGGAGATAGTCACTCTGGCTTTTAATAGGATATTCCGCATCATTTCCGTCCGGAGATGTTCTGATGACAGATAGGAGCGTATCTCCTTTTTGCAGGGGACTATTGGCTTCGGTTGAGCCGGGCTTGATTGCGCCAACCGTCGGGGCCGGCAGGTTTATCCCTGCAAGATAAGCGATGATGCAGAAAGGGAAGGCAAATATGAAATTCACTAAGGCGCCGGCCACCAGCACCTTGGCCCTGGTCAGGGGCGGCTTGGATGACATCTCGTCCGGCATACCCTTGGTATCAGGCGAACTCATAAACTCGCCGGCCGGCTTGACAAAACCGCCTAAGGGTATCAGGGCAATACGGTATTCGGTCCCGCCTCTTTTTATCTTCCAGATGGCCGGGCCGAAGCCGATAGAGAATATTTCTATCCGGATGCCTAAACGCCGGGCCACTATAAAATGCCCCAGTTCGTGGAGAAATATAATGATGCCTAACCCCAGTAATACCATTATGATGCCCTGAGTCGTGCTTAAAAATCCAGCCATATTTATTCCCCTTTACTTTGTTGGAAGCATCTATTTTTCCCCTCCCTTTGAGCGCAAGGCGCCATGGCGCTTCGGTGCCAGATGGGAGGGGTTAGGGGAGGGTGATTACCTTGCCCCCTCACCCTGCCCTCTCCCACAAGGGGAGAGGGGATACTTCCTACAATAGTTTTGTTAGAGTTTCTTAATCTGTTTTCTAGCCCACTGGTCTGCCTGCGCGATATTATTCAAGGTTACCTTAAGAGGTTTATGTATTTTTACTACCCGGCTGACCAGTTTAGTAATATCGGTAAAAGCCGCCTTTTTCTTCAGGAATAATTTAACGGCTTCTTCATTGGCCGCATTAAGGACCGCGCCGGTGGTGCCGCCCCGGCGAATGGCTTCGTAACCCAGCAGTAATGCCGGGAATCGCCTGGTGTCCGGTTTGAAGAATGTCTGCGCCTGAGAGAAATCCAGCGGTTTTACAGGGGACGGCATCCGGTTTGGATGGGTCAGGGCATATTGGATGGGCAGTTTCATATCCGGCTGGTTCATCTGGGCGATTATTGAGCCGTCTACAAATTCCACCATGGCGTGAATCACGGACTGGGGATGAATCACTACGGCTATTTTATCATCCGGCAGGTTGAATAAGTGATGCGCCTCAATGATTTCCAATGCCTTGTTCATCAGGGTAGCGGAATCAACGGTGATTTTCGGTCCCATTTTATAGGTGGGGTGATTAAGGGCTTGGGCCGGAGTTACTTTATTCAGTTGCTTTCGGGTTAATCTATAGAAAGGCCCGCCGGAAGCCGTCAGGATAATCCTTTTTACCTGCGTGTCGGGGATTAGTTGGTTGTGAAGTATCTGGAATAGGCCGCTGTGTTCGCTGTCAACCGGGATGACTTTCTTAAAGCCCTTAAGGTTCTTGAGTAATTCACCGGCCATGACCAAGGATTCCTTATTAGCCAATGCCACGGTTTTGCGGGATTGGAGCGCCCAGAGCGTCGGATACAGGCCTTCGGCGCCGGAAATAGCCGAGATGACTATATCCACATCAGGCGCGCACACGGCTTTCTTTATCTCGTTATTTCCATAAAGAATTCTGGTGCGATAATGCGATGGTAATGATTCTTTTAACCTGGTATAGGCCGAATAGTCGCTCATAATAACAACGGGCGGTTTGAATTGTTTTATCTGCTGAAGGGTGACCTGCCAGTTGGAGTTGCTGGCTAGCGCCTTGATATTAAAGCGGTCATCGGCGGTTTTATTGAGGTTGTCAATTACCGCCAGGGCATTTCGGCCGATTGAGCCGGATGCGCCGAGAACAACGATATTCTTAACTGGGTTCATAAAATAATCTGGTATGCCCTGACATCATTTTCCTTGCCTTTAAGTTGAACCAGGCCTAAGTCCTTGGCTTTAATGCCGTGCGGCTGGACAGCTTTATAGGTATTCTCTCCGATGACAATCTGGTTGGCTTGCCCGAATTGATTAAGCCGGCTGGCGATATTGACCGTATCTCCCAGCACCGTGTATTCAATACGTTTTTTGGAACCGATATTACCGGCCACAACAACGCCGGTATTAATGCCAATACGGATATTGTAAGGCGTTTTAGTGGTGGATGATTGTTCGGACAGGGTTTTAATGATTTTTATCGCACATTGGGTTGCATTTATAGCATGGTCTTTATTTTCCACCGGCGCTCCGAATATTGCCATAATGGCGTCGCCGATGTATTTGTTAACACTACCCTTATGTTCAAATACAATCTGCGTGGCGGTCTCAAAGAATTCATTGAGCATCAGGGCAATCTCAGCCGGCGGCATCTTTTCAGACAGGGTGGTGAATTTCTGGACATCGGCAAATATGACCGTTATCTCCGTTTCCTCGGCGGCAAAATCAGCGCCGCCTTTGGAGATAATCAATTCGACGATGTCCGGCGAGTGGTAACGTTCAAGGTTAGTCCGTAGTAACGCCTCTTTATGCAGGTTGCTGTAAAGTTCGTCCTGCTTAATTCTAATGGCAATCTGATTGGCAATGGCGCTCAATAGGTCAATGTCATCGTTGGTAAAGGAATGTGAGAATACCTGATTATCAATATACACGGCGCCGAAGACATCCTGTTTTTCCCAAAGCGGAACACATAAAGCAGAACGGATATTCTGCTGGGCGATAGACATCCCGGCCGAAAAACGGGAGTCCGCCATGGCATCGGTGCTGATAATTGAAACCTTATCATTGATAACTTTATTAATAATAGTGCGGGATACGGTAATGTGTTCTTTTAGGTCTTTTTGCGTACGTGTCCGGCTGAGTTGCGGAATCAATTGCCCGGTGGATTTGTTGATAAGCATTATTATGCCGCGTTCGGCTTTGATGGAATCAAAGATGGAATACATGGCCACATCAAGGACTTCATTCAGGGTGGTAGCGGAAGAGACGGCTTTCCCTAATTGATAGAGCATAAAGAATTTCTTGCTTCCCTCTTTAGATTCTATGCTAATACTAAAAGGGGCGGCGGCTAACGACTGGCCGGCGTCCTGCATATCTTTTATATTTAGCCGGTATTCCATCGGTATTTCATTAAGCCCCTTGACGATATCGCTGGAAGCGGTGGCAGCTGAAGGGGATTTTTCGGCCGGCGAGTCATCCTTAAAGATGATGCTGGTCATACCTATCTGGATTTCGTCATTATTTTTTAGCGTCGTAGAGGTAACATTTTTCTTATTGAGGATGGTGCCGTTGGAACTACGCAAATCGGTGAGTGTATATTGGTCCCCATCCTTCTTGATTTCGCAGTGCTGGCGTGAAGCCAGTCCGTCGGGTATTTCCAGGTCATTACCCATTATGCCCCGCCCCAGGATAAGGCGGGGCTTGGTAATGATAAACTCTTTTATAACCTGATTATTCTTTTTTAGTATGAGAGATGGCATAGCGATACTAATATATTATAGAGGGCTATAAGTCAATTAATGTTTGACAAATATGGGACTGTAGGTTATAGTGCGGCGGTGAGCGCCTACCGGGCGCGTTACAGCCAACTATAGCCGGCTGTATAGTCAACTGAGAAATCAACAGCCGAACTATAAAAAATATATGACCAAGACGATAGCGCCAATCTTACACGTTGGGTTGTATTTATTCTTAATTGGATGCTCTGTCTCCTATCGCGATAAAACCTTCAATCAGGATGTGTCGCAGATAGAGATAAAGAAGAGCACAATGACTGCTTTCAAGATGATAAAGACATCCGATAATGCGGTTCTGGGATATTTGGAAGAGACGGAAAACATTATCACCAGCCCGAATTCTCCGACCGGCCGGGAGGTGAGAAGGATTTTTTATGTTTATGATAAGGATTTTAACAAGCTTGGTTTTATGACCGAACATGGGACGGTTTCTTTATATCAATATACTCAAGAGGGGACGGTTATCCAGATATCAACCGGGGCAATTTATACCATTGATGCGGGCAATAGACGTCTTTTATCGTACAACGGGGGCATTTATTATGAGGACTTTGAGCCGGCGCCGCTTTGGCGCGGCAATAAATAGGGCGTTATTTCCCCACGACATGGCGGGCAATGATAAGTCGTTGGATTTCTGATGTACCTTCGCCTATTTCGCATAATTTGGCATCGCGATAGAAACGTTCCACCTCATATTCTGTGGTATAACCATAGCCGCCTAATATCTGGATAGCATTCCTGGTTACTCGCATGGCTGCTTCTGACGCATAGAGTTTAGCCATAGAAGATTCTTTTATAAACGGCAAACCCTGGGCAGCTTTTTCGGCTGCATCATAAATCAGGAATCTGGCTGCGGTAATTTCGGTGGCCATATCCGCCAGCATATTCTGGATGGCCTGAAATTTTACTATGGGTTGCCCGAATTGTTTTCTTTCTCTGGCATAAACCAGTGCTTTATCAAATGCGCCCTGGGCCAGGCCCAAGGCCAACGCTCCGATAGAAATCCGGCCTTCATCAAGGGTGCGCATCATATATTTGAATCCATCTCCTTTGTTTCCCAGGAGATTTTCTGCGGGAATCAGGCAATCCTCAAAAATCAGTTCTCCGGTATCAGAGGCGCGTAACCCTAACTTGTCTTCTGGTTTGGTGTTAGAGAATCCTTTTGTTCCCCGTTCTACAATAAAAAGTGACATCTCATTATCAAGTTTAGCCGCCACCACAAAGGTGTGTCCGACATTGGCATTGGTTATTAACATCTTAGCGCCGTTTAAGACAAAACCCTGCTTGGTTTGCACCGCTGTAGTTTTTATGCCGTGGACATCTGAACCGGCTTCCGGTTCGGTCAGGCCCATCCCGCCTATCTTTTCGCCCTTAGCCAGAGGCACCAGATATTTTTTCTTCTGTTCTTCATTACCGAAGAGGTAGATGGGATTTGAGCCCAAAGAGGTGTGGGCGGCCAAGGTTATAGAGGTTGAGCCGCAGGCGCGGGCCAGTTCCTCGACTGCAATAATGTAGCTTAATTTATCAGCGCCGGCGCCGCCGTATTTTTCAGGGAAAGGGATACCCATTAGGGAAAGCTCAGCCATCTTGCGGATATTATCCCACGGGAATTCTTTGGTCTGGTCATATTTCTTTGCCCTGGGCGCGACCAATTCAACAGCGAAATCACGAACCGTTTGCTGTATTAGTTTTTGTTCTTCGGTAAAACTAAACATTCTCTTTAAGGGTAAATCTTATATAGCATCCTCGGGAACGGGATACATTCGCGGATATGTTCGCTTCCGCAAAGCCAGGAAACAGTCCGCTCCACGCCCAATCCAAATCCGCCGTGCGGGACTGAACCGTATCGTCTTAAATCAAGGTACCATTCAAATGCAGCCAGGGGTAGTTTTTGTTCTTTTATTCTTTCAGTAAGATGGGCCAGGTTATCCTCACGTTGTCCGCCCCCGATAATTTCGCCGTAGCCCTCCGGAGCAATGACATCAACGCAGAGCGCGAAATCAGGGGCAGCCGGGTCCGGCTTCATATAAAATGCCTTGACGGCCATCGGGAAGCGATGCACCATTACCGGAGTATCAAATTTCTCTCCGATTACGGTTTCTTCCGGCGCACCCAGGTCAGCGCCGCGTTGGAACTTATGCCCCCATTTCTCAAATAAGTCACAGAGTTCGCTATAAGAAATCCGAGGGAATGGCTTTTTTACCTTTTCCAATAGTTTAGTATCGCGCTCCAGGACTTTTAGGTCTTCCTGCCTGTTTTCCAGAACGCGTGATACAATGTGAGTTATGAAATCTTCAGATAACTCCATAATATCATTTAGTTCCGCATAGGCAATTTCCGGCTCAACCATCCAAAATTCCATCAGGTGTTTGCGGGTCTTGGATTTTTCTGCCCGGAAGGTTGGACCGAAGCAATAGACCTTGCCGAGCGCCATGGCGGCGGCTTCGTTATAAAGCTGGCCGCTTTGGGATAGATACGCTTTGTCGTCAAAATATGTTACCTCAAAAAGAGTAGTCGTGCCTTCGCAGGCGGCCGGCGTAAGAATCGGCGCATCCACCAGGACAAATCCACGGTCATCAAAGAAATCACGGATGGCCCGAATGACTTCCGCGCGGATACGTAGAGTTGCGACCTGTTTTCGTGAGCGGAGCCAGAGATGACGTTGTTCCATCAGGAATCCTACACCGTGCGCCTGCAGGGCAATCGGATATGGTTCGGCCATATGGACTATCTTTACATCAGATAAGGTTAATTCCACGCCGTCTGGAGCCCGCTTATCCTCACGCACCGTGCCTGTAACAATGAGCGATGATTCCTGAGTGATTTTCTCTACTTCCCTAAATCGTTCGTGGCCGATATCCTTTTCTGAAGTAACGGATTGGACAATACCTGTGCCGTCGCGTACCTGCAGGAAGAGGATTTTACCGCTGGAACGCAGGTTATACAACCAGCCCTTAATGGTAACCGATTGGCCGATAAAATTCTTTAGTTCTGAGATATATGACATAAAAACAGATATAAATTATAAATTCATCGGAAGGTCAAGAGAAATTGATCATTTTATGGCCGTTCTATATAAGTTGACGATAAATATTTATTGACACCTGCCATTGGGTTTGGTAATTTTATAAAGAAGGGTTTAAGATATGATACAGAAGACAGTATATTTGGATAATGCGGCGACCACCAGAGTCAATCCTTTGGTGGTGGAGGCGATGAATCCTTATTTTAACGAATTTTATGCTAATCCGTCAAGCTTGCATCAGAAGGGACGGGAAGCGCGCCTGGCCATAGAAAAAGCCAGGGAACAGGTGGCCAGTTTACTCGGCGCTGACCCCAAAGAAATAATTTTTACCAGCGGAGGAACCGAGTCGGATAATCTGGCTATCTTTGGTACCGCTTACGCGAACCGCTCTAAAGGTAACCATATTATTACATCACAGATAGAACATCATGCGGTCTTGAACTCCTGCCATCAATTAGAAAAACAGGGATATGAGGTTACGTATCTGCCAGTTGATAGCGCCGGCGCAGTTGTGACCAAGGAGTTGGAAAAAGCTATAAAGAAAGAGACGATTCTTGTAACCATAATGCACTCTAACAACGAAGTGGGGACTATTCAGCCGCTGGATGAGATTGCCGGGATATGCGCCTCTAAAAGAGCGCTTTTACATACTGATGCAGTTCAATCTGTAGGAAAAATACGGTTCAATCTGCAGAAGAGTAAGATAAATCTTTTATCTCTTACCGCCCACAAGTTTTATGGTCCTAAGGGAGTTGGTGTATTGTATATCCGTAAAGGGACAAAGATTAATCCGCTCCAGGTCGGCGGTCATCACGAATTCCGCAGGCGGGCCGGGACTGAAAATACGCCCGGTATTATCGGTTTAGCGAAAGCTATGGATCTGGCTTATAAAGAGATGGATGCCACGAATAAAAGAATGATAGAATTAAGAGACAGATTACGAGAAGAACTTTCTAATAAGATTGACGAGATTAAGATTAACGGTAATATAGAAAAATGGCTACCCCATATCCTGAATATATCTTTTAATTATGTAGAAGGGGAGTCAATCCTGCTTAATCTGGATAGTTCCGGCATCTGCGTTTCCTCCGGTTCTGCCTGCAGTTCAGAGAGTTTGGAGCCGTCGCATGTGCTTTCGGCAATGCACGTGCCGGTAGAGATAGCGCACGGCGCCATTAGATTTTCCCTAGGCAGGGAAACCACAAAGGAAGAGATAGATTTCACTATAGAAACCGTGGCAGGAGTAATAAAGAGATTAAGAGAAATGTCGCCCTTGTATAAAAAGCGAGAAGCATAACAATAAATGATTTACGATATTGTGATAATCGGCGGCGGACCGGCCGGCTTAACCGCTGGAATTTATGCCACAAGGGCGCTGATGAAGACATTGCTACTGGAAAAGATAGCGCCAGGCGGATTGGTTATCACCACCGAAAAAGTAGAGAATTACCCGGGTTTTGCTGAAGGAGTTAACGGTTATGAATTAATGGAGCAGATGATAAAACAGGCGGGGAAATTCGGACTGGAGACAATTTCCGAAGAAGCAATAGGCATCAGCCAAAAAGATAAGGGTTTTCATATCAAAACAACATTACAGGATTATCAGGCATTAAGCGTGATTATCGCCAGCGGAACGATTTATCGCAATTTGGGTGTAGAGGGAGAACAGACCTTCACGGGGCGGGGGATTTCATATTGCGCTACCTGTGATGCGCCTTTATTCAGGAATAAAGAAGTTGTTGTGGTGGGTGGCGGCGATGCGGCTATTGAGGAGGCGTTGTTTTTAACCAAGTTTGTCAAGAAGATTTATCTGGTTCACCGCAGAGACAAATTACGAGCCAGCGCTATTTTACAAGAGCGGGCTAAGCAGAACCCTAAGATAGAATTTATCTGGAATTCCGTGATTAACAGGATATATGGGAAGAGCAAAATAGAAAAGGTTACTATAAGGAACGTTCTTGATAACAGCGAGCAGGAATTAAATATTGACGGAATATTTGTATTTATCGGGTTTGAGCCGAAGACCGTTTTTCTCAAAGATTTCGTGGAGTTGGATAAAGAGGGCTATGTAGTTACAGATTACGAGATGAAGACCTCCCGCAGCGGAATATTTGCCGCAGGAGATGTGCGCAGTAATGCCTTACGGCAAATTATTACTGCCTGCGGTGATGGGGCGCGGGCAGCGGTTTCGTCCCAACATTTTGTAGAGAACCTCAAAAACACCGGATATAACCACTGATACCATATTAGATGCATCAAGCGCTTTATTTTAAAGGATTAGATGGGGAAAAAGTTCATTGTTACCTTTGCCCGCATAATTGCATTATAGCAAATGGTAAAACCGGCATTTGCCGTCAACGCAATAATATAGACGGGATTTTGTATTCTCTTAATTATGGGAAGGTCGTATCGGTTAATCTTGACCCAATGGAGAAAAAACCCCTGTATCATTTTCATCCCGGCGAGAGAATTCTGTCGGTCGGGACAAATGGTTGTAATCTCAGTTGCCAATTCTGCCAAAACTGGGCAATCTCACAGAAAGACAGCCCATCTGAAGAAATAACCCCGGATGGAATAATAGCATTAGCAGCCCGATACAACACAAGGTTTATTGCGTATACTTATAATGAGCCATTTATTTGGTATGAATACGTTCTGGACAGCGCAAAAGCAGCCAAAAAACAGGGGTTTACAAATGTTCTGGTAACTAACGGATATGTTAATCCTGAACCGCTGAAAGAATTATTGCCATACATTTCGGCAATGAATATAGATATTAAAAGCATTAACAATAATTTTTATCGAAGATTATGTAAGGCGAAATTAGAGCCGGTATTTGAAACGGCCAGAATAGCCCGGGGAAAAACACATATAGAGATTACCAATTTAGTTATCACTGGGGAAAACGATAAAACAGGGGAGTTTGAAGAGATGGCCGGCTGGATTGCCGATAATTTAGGCCGGGATACGCCGCTGCACTTTTCGGCGTATTTCCCATCATACAAATTAGACAATCCGCCTACTCATACCGAAACGCTCCTTAAGGCGTATCAAATTGCCAGGAAATATCTCCATTTTGTGTATCTCGGGAATGTGACCGGTGTAAAAGAAGGGCGGGATACTATTTGCTATAAATGCGGCGCTAAATTAATAGAAAGAATGGGATATCAGATAAAGACAGATAGTTTAATGGCGGGCGGAAAATGTAAACACTGCGGGAGCGAAAATAATATAAAACTATAGTTTAGGGCGCCGGGTGTTGCCTTGCCTCGTTAGAAACGATACAATCAAGATAGCAGAATAATTACTAATTCTAACCCGTTAGCATTGGACGCTTTTAACGGGGCTGGCATAACGTCGTTTTATCCAGTAGCAGAGAGCCAACAGTAATCCGCCGATAATCGGTATCAAAATGGGGTATTTTATAGTGTAAACAATGGGCGCCAGAGCGCACCGGACCGCGGACGCCTGTAATGGAGTATGCTTAAGGTATTTAGCGACAGGCGGGCTGGTCCGATAATACCAGTCAACAAAACTGCTTCCTAATTTATTGGTTAAAAGATATTTATCCCTGAAATTCCTTAAGGTAACCACATTCGGGTGCATTGGATTCCCGTATACGGCTGTAGCAATAAAACAATTCTGTTTAAAAGCGTCAGCGGGAAGGTAAGCCAGGGCGCTACTACCGGCGATTATGCCTTCTCCTTCGTTAAACGTTTCGTTTCCCGGAGGACTTGGTTGTGGTTGCTGGGATAAACCACCTGTTAGGTCATTGGTAATCCTGGTAACAAAGATGTCGCCTGAACCGTTATAGGAAGTATCGTAGGCAATGTTTGTGCCTGTGGTCGGCCAGGTCGGATAGAGACCATCTCCAGCCACGCCTACAAATATCATATTGCCGGTATTATCAGGCCTGATAGCATATGCCGTCTCCAGAAATTGTCCGCCGACCATTGTTGAGGCGTTAAGGATAGAAAGTGTTTCATTAAATGAGCAGACAAATACATCGCCGGCGCCGCCGGTATTGGTGAGAGCAAAGGAATCCAATGTAGTAGGGAAATCTCCTGATTCAGCCGTGCCGCAGATATAGATGTTATTATTACTGCCGCCGGTGCTGATAGAATATACGGTTTCGGTATCCACCCCGCCAATCCAGGTGGAATTCACAAGGCGGGTAAGGTTGCTGGTAAGACGTGAGACAAAGACATCCTGGCTGCCAAGCCCTGCTTGAGTAGCGCCGTAAGGATTCCAGGTAGGGATAGCATTGGCTGTCACAGGAAAATCTTCTGCACCGGTTACCCCGGTAACATAGACAGTCGGTTGACCTTCTAATACTGCCCCTAAAGTAAGGGCGTAACCTAATTCTGCGCCCTTGTTCCCGCCTAAATAAGTAGAGGCCCGAAGCGTTCTTAGGTCATTACTGAATTGGCATATAAAAGCGTCTGAGGTTACTATTACTGTGGTTCCTATTACGTCGTATCCAACCGACCTATCATAGGCGCCGCCTGTAGTGGGAAAGGGAGGGTTGCCTAATGTAGTAGCTCCGGTGATATAAATATTATCCTGGTCATCAAAGTTGTTTATGGCGATGGCATTTGCAATATCTGAGCCGGCGCCGGGAATGAGAGCGTTATTAGGACCCTGAACGCTGCCCGGGGTTCCGCCTAAAAATATGCCTGCATAATAGAATGCATCCGGCAGGCCCGGTATTCTATTGGAGAGGTTATTATTAAATTTGGCTACAATGGCATCATTGCCGAAGTTATAATCTACGCTTGAGGCGCCGCCTTGATAGGTTGGGCCGCCGGTTGATGGAAAAGTATCGCTATCGGTAAATCCGCATACAAAGATATTATCTGAATCGTCTACGACAATACCGGTCAGGGCGTCTGCCGTTAAACTGCCTTGAGCAGTACCGCCAATATATGTTGAAGCCAGCAGGGCATTTAAGGAATTACTGAGTTTTGACACAAAGCCATCATTCGGGTTTACTTGTTGTCCCAGAACAGATGGTCCATTATAAGAGGTGTCAAAGGCAGTCGGCGGCCCATAATTAGGTACTGCTGGTCTATCCGTTAGAACTGGGAATCCCGGTCCGGCAAAACCGCACACAAAGACATTACCCTGGCTGTCCAGTGCGATTCCAAAGGCGCCATCAGAACCCAGGCCGCCAAGATAAGTGGAGGCAATTAATGTGGTTAGGGTAGGATTAAGTTTGCAAATAACAATGTCACTCGGTCCGCCCCCAGGAGGAGGATTTAGGAACCCTGGTCCCCCTGGTCCCCCGACATAAGCCCCGAGATAAAGAATATTCGTTCCGTTGTTATAAGGAGCCAGCGGTGTTTGTCCTTGGGTCGGGAAATTGTTGCGCCAAACAAAAGCTGTGCCGGGAATAACGCCGGGAGCAAAAGTGGCAACTCCTTGAGTGAATCCGGTGACAAACACATTGCCGTTTACCGGGTCAATGACTACTGCTCTGGCAATATCAGTGCCGAATCCGCCGATAAAGGTTGATGATAAAAGCGGGTCAATCACCAGAGGAATGGTTTTATCGTAATCGCCGATTATAAAGCCATAGGTATTTTTATCTATTAATCTGAAAGAAACCTCGACTGATTTTCTGTCACCGTTCCTGCCCGAACGGCCGTCAGGTCGGGCAGGTATTTCCTGGTAGGCAACGGGGCGGGTAAATCCGATGCTTTTTCTCTGCGTCCTGAGTTCGAGTTCTCCTGTTTGGTTCAGTGATAATTCTTCTATGCCAGCCACTGAAAACCGGATAGATTCCGGGTTGCCGTCCGGGTTGACTATAAAGAGTTTTTCTATATTCTTGGAATTCGCCTTAAGGTTAACGGTAATACCTGGCCAGACCTCGCCTAAAGTAATAAGGTTGTATGTCTGGATATTGCTCCGCCAGTCCTTTGGGTTATCGCCTATGAAGTAATTAACGGCGGTGGACGAACTTTCTAATCCGTTTATTTGCGGGAGTTTATCAGTAAGCGGCGTTTCTTTTAATGAGAATCCGTAACGTCCTGAAAATGAGCCGTCCGGCAGAAGATAATCCTCAAGGCCAAGGTAATCTTTTGTGTTAGTAATGGTATAAATCAATTCGCCTTTCCCGGTAACATAAACAGCCCCGTTAAATGTCTGAACATAAAATTTAACATCATCGGATTTTATCTGCCCTTCATTCTTGATAAAGGGTACCTGGACGCGGGAGAGGGATTCCTTCTGGGTTCCTGATAGGGCCGGCTGGGTTTCGGCCGACAACTCTGCGCAATATGCCGAACCTAATAGTAATAAAAGAGTATAAACAACAAGTTTATTCATAAATATGTTCCCCTTCCGTAACTATATATACCCCCCTAAGCCGGAAAGGTTGCACGATAACGGGTTAACCCCCGCCACAGTGGGATACCCCACGTGGTATCCTAGAGCGTTTTATTCTAAGAACTAACAGCCCGCCTAAAATTAATATTACCAACGTTATCAAAACGGGGTATTTTATGGTATAAATTATCGACGTTAGTGCAAATCTTACCGCAGACGCCTGCAAGGGTGAATGCTTAAGGTGTTCGGCAACAGGCGGGCTGATTTTATAATACCATCTGACGAAATATCTTCCAATAAAATTGGTTGAGAGATGATTATCCCTGAAGTTTTTTAATGCCATTACATGAGGATGGGTCGGGCTGCCATAAACAGCCGTGGCAATAAAGCAACTCCCCAGCGGCTTGGTAAATGAATCTGAGCCAAACTGCACTCCGCCGCTGCTCCCGCTGGTGAACAAGGGGTCCACCGCAGTGGTAAACCGATAGACACTTGTCCAACTTACCCGGCTTGAAGAATCAGATACGACGACATACCAATAATAAGATGTTTCGTAGTTAACGGAAGGAATAACGGAGGTTTCTTGTCCCGTATAAATTAATGTTAACGGATAAGAGTCCGTTGAGAAGTAGACCGAATATATTACCGACCCGATAATATTCGATGGCGGCGCCCATTGCAATACCGGCGGTATAGCCACATTGGATGTCAGGTTAGTCGGGAAACTAATGGTGGGTGCAGCCAGAGCTTCTGTGGTTACCGGGGCGCCCCCGCGTAAGTCAGCCGTTATCCGGCAGACAAAGATATCAGAGGCGCCGCCGGCATAAACAGTTCCGTTATAAGGGCTGGCGATAGGATTATAAAGCGGGAAGTCGGAAGAGGCAGTAATGCCGGTTATTAGGACATTGGCTGAACTATCCGCTATTATGCCGGCCCGGATTGTAAATGCCGTGCTGGATTCTGCGCCGGCGCCGCCTATATAAGTGGAAGCCACAACCGCCAGGTTATTATCCAGCCGTGTTACAAACATATCGGATGCTCCGCCCAGTGCGCTGTCCAGCGGCGGCGGGTTGGCCGGATAAGTCGGGAAGTTTGTTGACGTGGTGTAGCCGGTCAAATAAACCTGTCCGGCAAAAGGCGCCATCGCAATAGACCATCCTATGTCAGAGCCGCTGCCCCCCAGGTATCTGGAATTTATAATATTTAATGACGGATTCAATTTAGTGGCAAAGGCGTCTATTCCGCCTCCCCAAGATGAGTTGCCGGGAGGATTAACTGGAAAGCCGGAAGAAGATGTCTGGCCGGTTATATGAATATTATTTGCCCGGCCCACAGCAATTCCATAGCCGACGTCGTATGCTGTCCCGCCGAATACGCTGGAATACAAGGTGGCGGTCAAGCCATTGTTAAACTTGGTGACAAATACATCTGCCGAGCCAATCTGCGCCGCCTGCGGCACGGTCGGGAAATTGGGTGAAAGGGTCCCGCCGGTAACTATCACATTATTAGAAGAGTCAGTGGCTATCCCGAAGCAGATATCACCCTGCGTGCCGCCCAGGAAGGTGGAGACAAAACCAGAACCGGTAAGAAGGTTATTAAATCGGGCTACAAAGCCCTCCTGGATAGTGGCGCCGGTAAAGGGGCCGCCGAAGGTGGTGTATGGTCCACCCACGGCCGGGAAAGTGGAATTACCGGCTACGCCGCAGACAAAGACATTATTATTCCGGTCCGTTGTGATTCCATAACCGCGGTCATCGCCTGTTCCGCCTAAGAACGTATAGGCAAAGTCAGCCGAAGTCAGGTTGTTGTTCAACTTTGCCACAAAGACATCCCAGGAGCCATTGAAGGATGTGTCATAGACGCCGGGTGTGGCTGGTGAAGTAGGGAAAGTGGCTACAATGCCTGTGGTTCCGGTAACAAAGACATTGCCTGAACCGTCAACCGCAATGGCATATCCAAATTCCGACCTGGTTGATGCTGAGCCGATAAAGGTTGATGCCAGAAGCGAAGTGATATCGCTGTTGAATTTGGAAACGATTGCGTCAAACGAAAAGGTAAAAGATGCCTGGTAAACGCCGGGAGTCGTCGGATAACTTCCGCCGGTTGAGCCGGTGATAAAGACATTGCCTGATGCATCTCGGGCAATACCGCTACTGACATCAGCCGTGGCGCCGCCGATATAGGTAGATGCCAACAGCGGGTCAATAATCAGGGGGAGATGTCTATCGTAATCGCCCACTGTGAAACCATAAGTATTCTTATCAATCAATCTATAAGCGACCTCAACCGGTTTCCTTTCTCCCGCTATTTCTCCGCCGAACCCAGTGGGTCTGGAGGACTGGTAGGCCACCGGCCGGGTGAATCTCATCCCGCCCTTCGCTGTCTTTACTTCAAGTTCACCTGATTCATTTAATGAAAGTTGTTCTATGCCGTCCATTGCTATTTTAATGGATTCCGGAGCGCCGGCCGGCTGGACTATAAAGAGTTTTTCTATATTCCTGGAGTTTGCCTTAAGATTAACCGTGACGCCTTCCCAGGCCTCTCCTAAAGTAATCAGGTTATAGGTGGAGATATTATCACGCGAGTTTTCAGGGGAATCAATAATGATGTAGTTTACATATGTCGGGGCCAGGTTTAATCCCCGGACACTGATACCTGCCCGACTGCGCCGTTCAGGCGGGTTTGATTTATCCTGATTTATAACAAATGTCTCCTTGATAATTTCGGACAGGTATTGAGGCGGTATGTCATTACGGAGAAGAATATCACCCGCCGGGTCGCCCACTGGGTGACCCGGTGGGTCATCTGCTCCGATATAATCCTTGGGATAGAGAATGCTGTAAACCAAATCGCCCTTATCGGTAATGAAGACCGTGCCGTTGAAGAGTTTGGTGTAAAACCTGACATCATTTGACGCTATCTGTCCTTCATTTCTGATAAAGGGAATCTGGAGGGATGACGTTTCTTTCTTGATATCAATATCAGACGCCGGCCCGTCTGCTATGCGGGCCTGTTCTTCTCCGTATGCGGATAGACCTGTGGAAATAATTATAATCGCCAGTGACAAGAGTAGTTTATGCCTCATAATAACTTATACCCTTCCTGACCCTTAAAGTTGCCAATAAATATATGCTATTATAGTAGATAATGTCAAGAAAAATAATTCCAGATTTTGCAGATTAAGCCGATGCCCAATCGGATTTATCCGCTTAAATAAGTTTAATCTATTTACTATATAGGAAGTACAATATTTACTAAATTATGGTCAAGGTAAACGACCCAAAAGCCGATAAATTATAATCATAAATTTATAGTATGAAACTGACCAAGTTGACATTAGACGGCTTCAAATCCTTTGCCCACCGGACCGAAGTAAACTTTGATTACGGCACCACGGTTTTAGTCGGCCCCAATGGCTGCGGCAAGAGCAATGTGGTTGACGCCATAAAATGGGTCCTGGGCGACCGGAGCGTCAAATCCCTGCGCAGCGAGGAAATGCTTGATGTCATCTTCAACGGCGCCAGCGACGCCAAACCGGCCGGCTTTGCCGCGGTTTCGCTTTCGTTTACTAATTCTGCCGGCGCCGCTAAACTGCCCCTGGATTACGAAGAAATAGTCATCACCCGCCGGCTCCATCGGTCCGGCGAAAGCGAATACCTGCTCAATAATCAATCCTGCCGCCTCAAGGATATCCGCGAACTCTTTATGGGTACCGGCTTGGGCATGGAGTCATACTCCATCATCGAGCAGGGCAAGGTGGATTTTATCCTCAGGAGCAATCCCTTTGAACGTCGCGAACTCCTGGATGAAGCCGTCGGCATCAGCAAATACAAGGCCAAGCGCAAGGAGAGCGAGTCGAAACTCCAGAAGGTGGAACAGGACCTGATTCGCCTGTCCGATATCCTGCGCGAGGTCAGGCGCGAAATACGCTCCATCAAAATCCAGGCCACCAAGGCCGAAAAATACAAGGCCACTCTGGAGGAACTCAGAGCCAAAAAGACACAGTTGTCGCTCCATACCTACCACCAGTATTTCCAGAAACAGACCGGGTTAACGGCTAAAAATGCCGAGTTAAAAGCCGGCCACGAGACGCTGGATACCCAACTCCGGGCCATAGAGGAAAATATCATCGCCATCGATAAGGAGATGCTTCAGATAGATAACCATATGGCCGGCCATCAGGATGCCCTGGTCCACTTAAGCGGCCGGATTTCAGAGACCCGGCACAAGATAGAATCAGCCGTCGCCCGCCGGCAGGAATTGGCCCAGGAAGAAGACCAGACCAAAAAGAATATCGCCGGTTACACCCAAAAAGCCATTGACCTGCGCACCCGGATGATTGAAATAATGCAATCCTACGAGGCGCTTAAAAGAGAGATAGCGACCCTGGACAGCGAACTCAGCGAGCAGGATACGTTATACAAGGAAATAACCAGGGAACTGGATAATGTTACCCGGAAACTGGAAGAGAAACGCAACGAGACCTTCCAGACCACCCATAAAAAAGCCACCTACCAGAACGAACTCTCCACCATTCAGAACGAATTGAAGAACCTGGCGGCCCGGCGCGAGAGGTTTTCCGCCCGAAATAAAGAGATTGAGAGCGAAAACGAGGCCTTGAAGCAAAGCCGGGCCCAGTTAGAAATATCACATAAACAGGTTGAGGACGTCATCAGCAACCTGAAAACTGATATTGACCAAAAGGAAATGGTCTTCCAGGCGCTCCAGAACGATTTAGCCGCCATAAATACCGAGTTCAATAAGATAAAAGACGAATTAATCCGGATTGCTTCCCGGAAGGAATTATTAGAGGATTTAGAGCGCCGGCACGATGGCTGCTCCAATAGTGTTCTTGCGGTTTTGGAGGCAAACGTATCCGCCAACTCCACGAACCCTGACGCCCGTACGGGCGGAACGGGTATCTACGGGCTGGTGGCTGATATCGTGGAGATAAAGCCCCGGTATGTCAATGCCGCCGAAGCCGGCTTAAAAGGCCTGGCCGACGCCCTGATTGTCCTTTCTCAGGATGATGCCTTCAAGGCGATTCAATTCGTCCGGGACAACCAGAAGGGCAGAATCACGGCCATCGCCCTGGACAAACTTAAATCATTCTCACTGCGTCCGCCTATCCCGGCGCATAACATCGCGGGCATTATCGGCTACGCGGACGAGATTGTCCAGGAGATTAAGTTAGATAATATTACCCCGGAGATAAAATCCGCTTTGGTTAAGGTCCTGCTCGGCCAATATCTCCTGGTGGACAATATCACTACGGCCCAGCAGGTCCTCAGCGAACATCTTTACGACGGCCAGATTCTGACCGTTAACGGCGAGGTGGTCACCTCCAACGGCATCATCTCCGGCGGCTCCATCGAGCCGGGCCTGGGCCTTATCTCCCGCAAGACCGAGTTGCGCGACCTCAATGCCAAACTGGTTCACCTGTCCGAACAACTCCAGAACCTGGGCGCGATTCAGGCCGGCAAGACCTCTGAAATAGAATCGCTCCGGATGGAACTCCAGAAATCACGGCTCGCGGTCTACGAGAAATCAGTGGAATTAACCAATGCGGATAATTCTATATCGGAGACAGACCGCCGGCTGGCCTTGCTGGCTAAAGAGATGGAGATAAGCAATCTGGAATACGCCGAGGTGGCCCAGCAGATACAATCCCTGTCCGACCGGGCTATCAGCACCGCGCAGGTCATCAAGGAACTGGAAGAAACATTTGTCCGGCTCCAATCAGAGATAGAGCAATCCAATAACGCGGCTAATGAATATGCCGGCCGGAAACAACAGATAGAAACCCAGGTCACCGAACTGAAAGTCAGGCAGGCCAAACTGATGTCCCAGCGCGAGCATTTTACCCAGCAGCAGGCCCAGATGAACGAGGACATCAAGCATCTGGAGGCGACCCTGGAGGCATCGGCCAACGGATTAAACGAGATAAAGAACCGGATTGTCGAACTGGATGCGGCCCGCGTGTCAGATGAACAGTTGCTTAAGGAACTATCTGAAGAACAGGCCAAGACCCAGGCGCTGGTCACGGAATTCAGGACCCGGATGCAGGAACTCAAAGATAAATTCCATCTCCAGAAGATAGATGAAGAAAAGGTCCAGACCGAGATTAACGCGCTCCAGAACAATATCAGTGAGACCTCCTACCAGGAAAGGGAGATTACGCTGAAACTGGATAACCTCTGCGAAAAGCACAAAGAGGATACCGGCGCTGACTTGAAGGAATCATATAAGAGTTACCAGCCGCCAGCGGAGACGCAGCGGAGTCCCGACAATTTAGGCGGGATGGAGACGCCTGATGCTGCGGGCCAGACCGCGACAGATGACTGGCAAAAGGTTAGCCAGAGCATTGAAGAACTCAAAGCCCGGATGGGCGAGATGACCGATGTCAATCTCTCGGCCATAGACCAGTTAAAATCCTTGGAGGAGCGCAACGCCACCCTGACCGTCCAGGAACTGGACCTGACTAAATCCAAGGAGGCATTGCAGGAATTCATCCGCAAGACCAACCGCGAATGCCGCGAGCGGTTTGAGAAGACCTTTGTCCAGGTGGCCGAGAACTTCAGCCAACTCTTCAGGAAGTTATTCGGGGGCGGCCGGGCCGAACTGGTTATGGCAAAACGCCTTGCAGTGAGTGAAACGAATCTGTCGGAGATATCCGCCGAAGGCGGATCCGCCTCTGGTGGAGAAGCCAATCTTGCGCCAGAACAGGCCACCCCGGATTCTGGTGAAGTGGTTTCGGGTTCGCCTGCTGCAGGACGGCGTCACAACCCCAATGACCTGCTGGAGGTCGGCATAGACATCATTGCCAAGCCCCCGGGCAAGGAACCGACCTCTATATCATTACTCTCGGGCGGTGAAAAGGCATTGACCGCACTGGCATTGGTTATGGCCATCTTCAAACTCCAGCCCAGCCCGTTCTGCATATTAGACGAGGCCGACTCTCCATTGGATGAGAACAACGTGGACCGGTTCTGCGCCATGATAAAGGAATTCGCCACCGACACCCAGTTCATCGTCATTACGCACAATAAAAAGACCATGCTATCAGGCGACGTCATGTATGGCCTGACCATGCCCACCCCGGGCATCTCCAGGAAGGTTTCTATTAAGATGGACGAGGTGGATAGGTTTATAGCGGACAATCCGGACATCGCGCCGGATAAAAAATCCACGGCCAAACCCGCGTTCCAACCGGCCTAACAGATATTCCGCCAGGAATTCGGCATAAACTTTTATCTTTCCGCTTTTTAGTCGCCCGTACGGGCGACTTATCCCGATGCCACATCGGGGCATCTTTTCACTTTTGACTTTGTCCCGACGTAAAGTCGGGGTCTAACTTGCTGTAACGCTTTTTAATCGCTAACAGCAAGTAAGGGGGGAGGGGGTATGGTGGGGGGTAGTACCCCTCAAGACGCCCTGAATAGTGGTGAGGGCATGAGCCATATACAGTAACCGCTTAGCTTATATAGAGTAAGCGCAATAGCCATATACACTACGCCCACGGCTGATATACAACATACGCACGGCTGATATATAACATACGCACGGCTGATATATAACATACGCACGGCTGATATACAGATTATGCACGGCTGATGTATAATACAGGGCTTGGCCGTATGGTGTAAACAATAACCACACCTACCCCATAGCGCGCCATCGTATAGTGTTTATGATGTGGTGTACTGGTGTGTATTAATCCTATAGGGGGGCAAAAAACCAAGTATTTGTTGCGTTTCTGGAAAAGGCGGGTATAGTGGCAATTAATTGAATAATTTATTATGAAAGTAATCAAGCCAGAAAAACAGGTTGTTTCCAAAGAGCGGGTTGCTGACCATGGAGAGGTTTATACGGCCCAGCGTGAAGTAAAAGCCATGCTTGATTTGGTAAAGCAGGAAACGGAAAGAATAGATTCCCGATTCCTGGAACCGGCTTGTGGCACAGGGAATTTTCTGGCCGAGGTATTGAGTCGGAAACTTAACATCGTTGAGAATCGCTACGGCAAAAGTCAGTTGGAATATGAACGGTATTCGGTTCTCGCCGTATCCAGTATCTATGGCATCGATATTTTGGAAGACAATGTGATTGAATGCCAAAAGCGGCTTTTAGATATATTCAATGAAAGATATAATACGCTTTATAAAGAAGCGGTAAATGAAGAGTGTAAGAAGGCAATCAAATATATCCTTGAAAAGAATATTATCTGGGGAGACGCTCTTTCCCTGGCAACCGTAGGCGAAAACCCAAAGCCGATTGTATTTACCGAATGGTCTTTGGCTAGTGGCAGTATGATTAAACGTAGAGATGTAACTTTTGGTGCATTGCTTGGTCATTCGCACACAATTAAAGAATGGACCTTTTCCGATTTAGGAAAACAGGAGTATAGTCCTAAATACATACAAGAATATCCTTTAGTTCACTTCATGAAGATTACCAATGTTGAAAAGCAATAATTATAATCCTGATGTGCTGAGTTGCCTGGCGAACCTGAGCAGTGATGAGGTGTTTACGCCTCCGCAAATGGCAAATCAGATTCTTAATTTATTGCCCCAGTCAATCTGGAGCGATAAGGACGCCACATTTCTTGACCCGGTCTGCAAGTCAGGCGTATTCCTGAGAGAGATTGCCAAAAGATTAGATGTTGGTCTGGAAAAGGCAATTCCGGATAAACAGAAAAGAATTGACCATATTTTCACCAACCAGGTTTTCGGCATTGCCATAACCGAGTTGACTTCATTGCTGGCTCGCAGGTCGGTTTACTGCTCAAAAACAGCCAATGGGAAATATTCTGTTTGCGATACCTTTGATAACCCTCAAGGTAATATTTATTTTCCACAAACCGAACATAAATGGAAGGACGGCCGGTGTCAGTTTTGCGGCGCCAGCCAGGAGGTTTATGCGCGTGGTGATGAGTTAGAAACCCACGCCTATCAGTTTATTCATACCAATAAACCAGAGGAGATATTTAATATGAAATTTGATGTAATTATTGGAAATCCGCCGTATCAGTTGAGTGATGGTGGTGCACAAGCAAGCGCAATCCCACTTTATCATAAATTCGTTCAGCAAGCAAAAAAACTAAATCCCCATTTTCTAACAATGATTATTCCTTCAAGATGGTTTTCGGGGGGCAAGGGATTAGATGAGTTTAGAGAAGAAATGTTAAAGGACGATAGAATTAGAAACCTGATTGATTATCCAGTATCCTCAGAATGTTTTCCTGGGGTTGAAATTAAAGGAGGCGTTTGTTACTTCTTATGGGATAGGGATAATAAGGGGTTGTGTGAAGTTAAGACAATTCGAGGAGGCAATAAAACGGTCTTAATTAGATCCTTGTTAGAAAAAGGTTTTAACTCATTTATTAGATATAATGAGGCTATTCCTATACTAAAAAAGATTGCCACATTTCAAGAGCAATCTTTTGATAATCAAGTTAGTTCAAGAAAGCCCTTTGGATTCACGACCGATTTTAAGTCATTCAAAACTAAGCCGTTTAACAATTGTATTAAAATATATGCGAATAAACAGACTGGCTTTATAAAAAAGACTGATGTTAAGCAAAACGCTGATTGGATAGATAAATATAAGGTTTATATCACACGTGCATATGGCGCCGGAGAGGATTTCCCTCATCAAATTTTGAATAAACCTTTTATTGGAGAACCCGGCAGTTGCTGTACAGAAACTTATCTTGTGATTGGTCCCTATTCAACACAGAAGGAAGCTGCGAACGTAATGAATTATATACAAACCAGATTTTTCCGCTTCTTAGTATTGTTAATGAAAAATACACAGGATGCCGCTAAAGGTGTTTATGAGTTTGTTCCGGTCCAAGATTTTGGGAAAATATGGACAGACGAAAAGCTATACAGAAAATACAGCTTATCAAAAGATGAAATCGCTTTTATAGAATCAATGGTTCGTCCAATGGAGTTAAGAGATGAGTAAGGAATTTTTTCCACAAAGGCCTGATTCCAAGCCGACCATCTACGCCTATGAGGATACGAATCCTCAATATCAAGGCCTTCTCAAAGTCGGTTATACTAATGTAGATGCTCAGGGGCGGGTGGCTCAACAATATCCTACGCTCCGTCCCGGTAAATTGCCTTATAAGATTGTGCTTGAAGAATCCGCCATCCGGACTGACGGAAGCGTCTTTACAGACCATGAGGTACACTGGCATCTAAGGCGGAAAGGGATTAGAAATCCCAATGGAGAATGGTTTAAATGCAAGGTCGCTGATGTAAAATCAGTCATCATAGCCCTTAAAGACAGAAAGATAAATGAGGAAAACCGGTCGCTTGATTTCAAGATGAGACCGGAACAGATAGAGGCGGTTGAAAAAACTGCTGATTACTTTAAGAGTTTTAAGAAGGAAAACAGAGGCAAGACGCCCCATTTTCTTTGGAACGCTAAGATGCGGTTCGGAAAGACATTTGCCGCTTACCAACTGGCCAAGAAAATGAATTGGTCAAAAGTGCTGGTGCTGACCTTTAAACCGGCGGTGCAAAGCGCATGGGAGGCGGACTTAAAGTCACACATTGATTTTGAAGGGTGGCAGTTTATCTCAAGAAACGGCCTGAGCTTTGAACAGGCGAAAAAGAATAAGCCTTTTGTCTGTTTTGGCTCGTTTCAGGATTATCTGGGGAAAAATGAGGCCGGTGGCATAAAGGCGAAAAACGAATGGGTCCATACAACCAATTGGGATTGTGTTGTGCTTGATGAATACCACTACGGCGCCTGGCGCGAAAACGCCAAGGACCTTTTTGAATCGGAAGAGCAGAGGGAAATAGAGTTCGGAGAGGGTCAAGGCATAGATTATTTTGAAGAAGAAAATATGCCTATCACGACAAATGCCTATCTCTATCTTTCAGGCACGCCTTTTCGGGCTATTGCATCGGGTGAATTTATTGAAGAGCAGATATATAACTGGACATATTCGGATGAACAGCGGGCAAAACAGGAATGGTCAAGAGATGATAATCCATACGCCGCGTTGCCCCGAATGGTGCTGCTTACCTATCAACTGCCGGATTCTATCAGGGAAATTGTTATGCAGGGTGAGTTCGACGAGTTTGACTTGAATGTATTTTTCTCTGCCGAAGGAATCGGAAAGAAAGCGAAGTTCAAATATCAGGACGATGTGCAAAAATGGCTGGATTTAATCAGGGGCTCATTTTCAGAAACGACTGTTGATAATCTGAAACTGGGGGCAAGAAAGCCGCCTATGCCTTTTTCGGACACCCGTTTGTTGAATTTATTGTCGCATACATTCTGGTTCTTACCAAGTGTCGCATCTTGCCATGCTATGAAAAATTTATTTGAACAGCGTCAAAACAAGTTTTATCATGATTATGAAATCATCGTCGCGGCCGGTTTTAGCGCCGGCATCGGAGCAGATGCATTACCGCCGGTGTTTGAAGCAATGGATAATCCGTTGAAGACAAAGACCATTACCTTGTCCTGCGGTAAATTGACCACCGGAGTTACGGTAAGACCTTGGACCGGTATTTTCATACTCCGTAATTCTTCCAGCCCGGAGACGTATTTTCAGGCCGCGTTCCGGGTGCAATCACCCTGGACCGTCAGAAATCCGGACAGCACAACGCCAAATAAAGAACAAATCATTAAACAGGAATGCTATGTCTTTGACTTCGCGCCGGACCGGGCATTACGGCAGATTGCCGATTACAGCTGCCGGCTGAATGTCAATGAGTCAAATCCCGAGAAAAAAGTGGCGGAATTCATCAGTTTCCTGCCGGTGCTGGCCTATGATGGTAGTTCTATGACGCAGATAGATGCGGCTGGTATTCTGGATATTGCCATGAGCGGAACAACGGCAACTCTTCTGGCCCGGCGCTGGGAAAGCGCATTATTGGTCAATGTTGATAATAATACATTACAGCGTCTGATGTCTAACAAGGATGCGATGAATGCCTTGATGAGCATAGAAGGATTCAGAAATTTAAATCAGGACATTGAAACTATTATCAATAAGTCGGAAGCCATTAAAAAGGTGAAGAAAGAAGCCAATGAAAGAAATCTGACAGTTAAAGAGAAAAGGGAATTAACCGAGGAAGAAAGAGAGTACAAAAGCAAGAGAAGGGAAATACAGGAGAAGCTCATTAAATTTGCCACCCGTGTCCCAGTCTTTATGTATCTGACCGATTACCGGGAGAGAACCCTGAAAGATGTGATTACAAAACTTGAGCCGGGGCTCTTCAAGAAAGTTACCGGTTTGGTCGTGAAGGATTTTGAATTGTTGGTAAGTTTGGGCGTGTTTAACAGTTCATTGATGAACGATGCCGTTTTCAAATTCAAGCGGTATGAAGATTCCAGCCTGAGTTATACCGGAATAAACAAGCATGAAGGCGAAGATATCGGTCTTTATGATACTGTTCTGAACACAAAAGATTATCGTCCGGCATTTGAGAATGTAGCAAGACGAATATAACAACTGATGCAATCAGTGCTCCACGAGGCCTTTTCCGAACCGAAATCATAAATATTAACCTTCTTGAAAGGCAACCCTTTCTTGCTGCATAAATGCTTTTAGAGCATCAACGTGAATGCAATGCCCGACGTGCAAAAAAGCGCTATCTTGAATATGCTTCTTTTCACCGTTTCTGAGAACTTCTTTATTGATATCAAAATCCAAGTCTAAATGATTAGTTGCTGATTGCATCCCGCAAACCTTGCCATCCGCGTCAAAAGCAGGTCCACCACTTTGCCCTTTCAGTCCAGGAGTACTTAATTCAAACCCGATGACCTGCTTATTGGCATCGGCTAAGTGACGCGTAAGCATACCTTCTATCGGGAATCTGGGCGTTGCCTGCTGTCCAACTTGAGTCCAGCCAATTGTATCCTGAGCTGATATGTATTCAAAATTTGTAAATTCCGGAAATGGGAATCCTAATCTGCACAAGAATTTACCTTGCTGTAAAATAGACGTATCCTTAAGAAAAACAGGGAAAGTAGTGCAAAGTAATTTTGTGTAGTCCTTAAAATGCAGCAATGCAATATCTAGATTAGGATGCATTTTAATGTCGCAACTAAGATTACCTTCAATGCAGCTAACAAACAGATGTCTTAGCTCAAAAATAGTGCTTTTGTTAAGCTTGTATTTTTGATCGAGTTCTCTGATTATGTGCTTTTCTTTCTTTGACCCTTTCATTAGGTCGAAATCAGCTTGATAGGATTGTCTTTGCTTGATCAAATTGTCACCCGCCATTATCCATTGAGCCACGTGTTTACAGGTCAAAGCCCAACCTTCATTATTGATAAAAAACATAGTAGCCGCACCCGGATGCACTTCCTGGGATTTATAATATCTGAAAATAGAGTGAATTGGCCTAGTAAATTGGCTTGCAGTTTCAATGGCTTTAACAAACATTTTTATCTCCTTTCCCTTATTTTAACCTTATAAATTCTAATGTCAATAGTAATTTTATATTTCGGACATATTTTTCAAGTTCGTCTTGGTTTTTTACGCCCCGGCGCCTAAATAGGGGTGTTTTTAAGATTGACATTAGCCGGATTTTTATTCTTAATAAGTCATATGGAAGATAATTTACCGCTGATTAACGCAGATACAATTAGGTTTGACTTAAAAGGGCATGTTTTGCTGGTTAATAATATTATTAAGCTTGGAAACGCGCTTGATAGGATTAATGATGAGTTCAGTTCTATATTTATTACTCGATGGATAAGCGGACCATTAAATTATTTTTGCGAGAAAGAAAATATTCTCGGGCTTACACAAGCTTTATTCAGTCCATTCGAAAATCGTATAGTTCATGAACCGGAAGAAAATGATTTAGGGAAAGTGAATGATTTTGTCGCTTTCCCGGACATCAATTCCATAGTAAATGTTTTAGAAGATATTTTGAAACATTCAATAGAAAGCAAAGCTCAAGCTGAAAAGTTTTTGAAAAAAGTAAACCTTAGTGAAGAGATTATTAAATTAGAGCGTAAATTACGGCTGGAAAATGAAGAAAAGCTTGATAAGCTTTTTGCAGAGAAGAAAGTTATCAGGCCGGTGATAAAGGAATACACAAATGAAGCTTTTGCCTGTTATAGGACAGAGGTTAAAAGATTAGGGAAAGCTTTTATTGATATTATGGATGAATTCCGGAGGACAAACAAAAGTTCGGAGCAAGAGATAAATGAGAGGAAAGCTTCTAATAATTTAGACGCTTTAATAAGATTTAAAGACGTGTTTGATAAAAGATTTGATGTTGTTAATAGCCGTTTCCCAGGGATTATTGAGGCGTTAAAACAACAGCTTAATTCCGGTAAAGCTGTAACCCTAACCCAGGCAAAGAAGTTAAAGATAGATCTCAATAAAAGTATATTTAAATATAATGGTAAAGCATTGCCTACATTAAGAAGCCAAATAAACGAACTTTTTATAGCAATGCTAAGTAAGGTTTCTGATAAAACAGCAGATACTTATGTTTCTCTGAAAGATATCGTCAAGGCGTGCGGTTGGAAAATAGAAGATTACGAGAGAGAACCTGAGAAATATAAAAACAGTATAAGCGGGGCAATCAGTAAAATAAACAAGGCATTAGAAACAGCCGGATTACCCCTAATCGGCCGTCTGGATAGTAAAAAAGGTTATCTTTGTTCGATAGCACTTAAGAATATTGATGTTATTCCTCCGTCACCTTCAGGTAAAGCACGCCCGAATATTAATAGATTGAAGAATGTTCTTAATACGCCTCCCCCTACGGATGAATAATTTCATATTTCATTTTCGTTCATTTTGACCGTCTCGTATAACACCTTATAATATAATCAGTTGCAACAGCCAATCTTAAGCAATCTGTAATCGTTCATGTCCCTTTGAAGTGTTATCCTGCGTTTGATATGTTGTGTTTAGAGAGACACCCGAGGCGCATGATCGGTTGCAGATGAGTCATGCCATCTGCTCCGGCCTCGGTTTCTTATCAAGCATCCGGATGGATTTGCTCGCTGGCTATTCGGAATGCTTAAACTTTAACAACATCAACGAGCATAAGGATAATAAATATTATGGGAACAATCAGTGAGGTAAAACTGGCCGTGTTGCTGGATTTGGCAGAGGCCGGGGAGGTCCAGGTGGAGCGC
Organism: Planctomycetota bacterium; assembly: GCA_038059695.1. Taxonomy (GTDB): domain Bacteria; phylum Planctomycetota; class MHYJ01; order JACQXL01; family JACQXL01; genus JACRIK01. The sequence continues at coordinate 4,373 of JBBTIZ010000084.1, read as the reverse complement.
TGGAAGCGCGGGACCAAGAACAATGCTGACCTGACCTACCAGCAGATGCAACAGGCCATCGGTAACGAGTCCGATTATAAGTCCAAAATGGCCCTGCCGGCGGCCACGGCCTACGCGCCGACTATGAATCCGGCTTATGTGTCCCGTTCAGGTCTGGACCGGAACCGGATTGTCCGCAAACAGGCGGATAATATCGTCAATGGCTATGAGAACTACCGGGGTTCACTGGCCCAGGCGTTCGAGACCGTGGACGGCGAACCGTGTAAGCGGTATAAGGAGGCGATTGACGCCTCAGCCGAGGTCTATGGACAGCATGTGGCCCGGAGCGTCCTGCCTTTTACCGGCTCACGGGAGATTGGTATAGGTATGGCGCCGATAGCGGCCATGTGGCTGACCGGCGATATTAAGACCGAGCGGTTGCTCAGGGGCGATGACCAGGTCGGCCTGGGCGGGCCAATCAACGTGGCCCGGGTTGCGCCGGATATGCGAACGGCCCTGAAGTCGGCTGTGGTCAACCGAATCGTGCAATCAGGCAAGACGCTGATTAGCGCGGATTGGGACCCGACCGTCATGGTCCAGGAGAACGACCATATCAATAACCTGATTGCCTCTTTGCAGGACGCGGCTTATGTGGCGTTTGCCACGGCCGGGGTCTCGCATTGCGATTGGATTGTGATAGACGGCCGGAAATACCTGGAGATTAAGGTGGCAACGCTGTAATTGGCTAAGCGTGAGTGGTCCCGCTCCCATACGGGGGCGGGGCCCGACCACGCTACATTAATGAAGGCCCGCCGACGCTAAAGCTTTGGCGAGGTCTAAGTTACTGTAACGACTAAAGTCTAACAGTAACTAAGAGAGGATTTATATGTTAAAACCAAACGAAGTAAAGACCAACAACATCGCGACCTATGCGGTCACGACCGGAAAGATTGCCAAGAGCGCGGTCACGACCGACAAGATAGCCGACGGCGCCGTTTCCAGCGCCAAGTTGCAGGAGGAATGCGTTACCACTAATAAACTGGCTGACCTGTGTGTAACTAACGACAAGATTGCGGATAGGACGATTACGCAGGATAAACTGGTTCTGCCTATCGTTCCGCCATCGCCGCTTATCAGGCCGATTAGTCCGCAGGTTGAGAGCGCGGAAATAAAGGACGGCGCAATCACCAGGGCCAAGATAGCCGTCAATGCGGTGGAGAGCGATAATATCAAGGACCTGAATGTTACCAGCGGAAAACTGGCGTCCAGCTCCGTGACCAATGCCAAGATTGCGGATAATGCCATAACCGCATCTAAACTGGCGCCCAATTCAGTCGGCTCGTCCGAGATAGCGACCGGAGCAGTGGGAACGAGCGAACTGGCCAACGGCGCAGTAACAGCGGCCAAACTTGACCCGGCGATTTCGCTGGGCGGAAGCAGAATAACATTCCTGCCGACCCGAATCCAGCTGACCAGTTTAATCGTTAGCGGGAATCAGGATTGGATGCCGACGGCCCCGAATCCGAGTATTCCTGCTGAAGCCACGGCCCTAATCCTGCAGATTGAATTGGTGCAACAGAGTATTGCACCGCCGCCCCAAGGATGGCTCAATTGCCGATTAAGGCGCGATGCCGGGCAACCTGAGTGTTATGCGATTGGCGTAGAGGCGCGTAATGTCAATCAGGTCTACGGCGGACAAACGATTGTGCCCATAGTTGCGGGTTCATTTCAGTACGCGTTTACGGACGCAAGCGGAAATGTGAGCATTACATTTAACCCGTATGTAATTGGATATGTGGTGTAGAGTATAAAGTATGTAGTATATGAGTAGGTAGGGAAAATCTGGTGGTTAGGATTTGGGACGCATCCCGTGAGGGAAACTTGCGCTCTATCTTTCTTGCGCTATGTCTTATTCCACCTTATACCGGCCGCCGGAGTTGAAGAAGGTGTTTCCGTCATAACCGCCCCAGATAATCATTTCAGTGCCGGTCCAGACGCCGGTATGGTATAGCCGCGCGGCCGGCGCATTGATGGTGGTTATCGGGCCCCAGGTGCTGTAAACCGGGTCATAGGCGCCGCCTGTTTGCAAGGTGCCGTCGCCGCCCCAGATAAACATTTTGTTTCCGGTCCAGACGCCGCTGTGGAACATCCGGGCGGACGGCGCATTGGCGGCGGACAGCGCGGTCCAGGCGCCGCCGTTGGCAACGGACGGGTCATAAGTGGCGCCGTCATTCAACGGCACGGTTCCGTTATAGCCGCCCCAGACGACGATTTTCTTGTTATAGGAATTGCTGCCTTCGCCGGTCCAGACCGCGGCGAATCCCCATCTCTGGGCCGGCGCATTAGTGGTCGTCATCGGGCTCCAGATGTCAAAGGCGATGTCATAGATGCCGCCGGTGGAGCCGCCGCCGTCGCCGCCCCAGATAATCATCTTGTTTCTCCAACTTTCAGCGCCTGGGCCGGTCCAGAATGCCGTATGCTTGGAACGGACTGAAGGATTGCTTGGGTGCGTGCCGTTTCTGAGGTTGTCTAACTGGAATCCGGTGCGCCATTCGTTAAGATTTGGGTCATAGACGCCGCCGGTCTTGAGCGCGGTACCGGTTTTTCCGCCCCAGATAAGCATAACATTGTCGGTCCAGACCGCGCTGTGGAATGACCTGGAGTCCGGCGCATTGTTGGTGGCTACCGCGGTCCAGGAATTGCCGGACGGGTCATAGACCCCGCCGTCATTATAATAGGTAGTGCCGCCGCCGGATGCTTCTATATTATCTATAAGAATGGTGACAGCGCCGGGGTCTGAGACCGCATTTAATCCTACCGACATTACGCCGGTTAATAATGCCGCATTGGAGAAATTCAGGGTAACCAATGTCCAGGCGCCGGCATTCAGGGTAGTGTTTATAGTCAGGTCTTCAATCGGTGAAGGGCAGCCGGCATCGTTGTCCATTACAAAAGACAAAACCCCGCTGGCGATATTCTGCGATGCCTTTATCCAGAAAGTAACCTTGGTCCGGGCTGAGATATTGATGGGCGAGGCCAGGTCGCGATATGCGATTAATCCGGTATCAAAGGCAGTGGCGGCTGTCATAGTTACCGCAGCCGCGCCTTCCTTGGTAATGACCGTGTCCAGGCCTGTAGTAATCGTAGGGGTAGCCGCGGTCCATAAGGCGTCGCAATTATCTATGGCTTGCGTTGAGGATGATTCCACGGTATAGCCGCCCCAGACAATCATCTTGGAGCCGGTCCAGATGGCGCTATGGCTGGTCCGGCTGGATGGCGCGCCGGCGGTGGTAATATTGGCCCAGGTATTGGCGGTCGGGCTGTAGACAGCGCCGGTATTCAGGGTCTTTTGCCCGTCCCAGCCGCCCCAGACCAGCATTCCGTATGGCGTGGCCCAGAGCGCCGTATGATTGGTCCTTGACACAGGCGCGCCGGTAAGTGTCGTGGTATTCCAGGAGGTTAGTGTTCCGGCTATGTTGGAATAAGCGCTGGTGCCAACATAATTATGGGCCCGAACCCGATAGTAATGGGTGGTATTAGGGGCTAACCCGGTATGGGTGTAAGTAGTCGCATTTGCCGTGGGGGTGGCCACGAGCGTATAAGTCCCGGCTGATGTTACAGCGTGTTCCACATAAAAATCAATCTCGTCCGAATTGTCGGTCCAGGACATGGTGATGGAGGTGGTGGACGCGGCCGTGACCACCAGGTTGCTGGGCGGCAGTAGGGTGAAGTCGCCGCTGGAGCCGCTGTCGTCGCTGTCGCTGTTCAGGCAACTGCTGATAACCATAAATCCGAAAGATGCCAGCGCCAGGATGAGAGAAATGACCATTATCTTTTTCACTTGTGGTGTAACCATAATATAAATCCTTTCTTAGTCGCCCGTACGGGCGACTTATCCCGTAGTCCCTCACGGGATTTGCTACTGCTTTCCCGCAGGGACGGAGGGATTACCTTATTAGTATACCCCGCCCAACAATGGGAATTGCCTTTAATCGGTAAATATTTTGATATTTTATTATTGAAATGTCAAGGATATAATATAAATTTACCGGAATATTACTTTGCCACAAAGACACTATACCTACGGTATTCTATAAATGTAAAATCCCGTAAGGGAAAGGCACGAAGAAAACAAATCCTTAATTTCTTCTTGGTGTCTTTGTGCCTTGGTGGCAGAAGTTATGAAGTTTTCTCGTATGAAGAAACAGGTTGATTTGATTATCAGCGATATTACTGAATTGGTTACCATGCATTCAAAAGCGCCCCGCCAGAGGCGGGGGCCGGATGCCATGAATTCGCTTGGCATTATTCACCACGGGGCTGTGGCTGTCCACAAAGACAGGATAGTATCTGTCGGCTCCACTGACGATATCCTCAAGTCCTATTCATCCCGC
>JBBTIZ010000083.1:0-5752 GCA_038059695.1 Planctomycetota bacterium | reverse complement strand
GGTTCATACGGCGCTAATAAGGTCATATCAGTTGAAGGCGCTGATTTCAAGGAATATCTCACCGGCTCTTATACCCGGGTTGTATTGGCTGCAATCAGTAAGGTTAATCCTATGGCTGTGCTGTTCTCAGCCACACCCAATGGCAAGGACTTGGCTGGCAGTGTTGGCGCAGAACTCAAGATATCGGTGATTCAGGATTGCATTTCACTCAATTATGATAGCGGCGCTCCGATGCCTTCGGATACGGAGCGCCCCGCTCGTGAGCATCGGGGCGCATTTGTAGCCCGGCGGCCAATCTATGCGGGCAAGTCAATTATTACGGTCAAGGCGTTGAAGACACCGGCCTTGGTGACCTTAAGGCCCAAGGTATTCCCATTGGGCGCTGCGGCCAACCAGACACCGGCGGTTGAGAAATTGGATGTTGCCCTGACTGCCGATGACAAACGGGTCAAACTCAAGGAGGTGGTGCAGAGCGGTCAGAAAAAGATGGAATTAACCGAGGCGGATATCATTGTCTCAGGCGGCCGGGGAATGAAGGCGCCTGAGAATTTCAAGATAATAGAAGAATTAGCCGGGGTGCTCAATGCGGCTGTAGGCGCATCGCGCGCGGCTGTGGATTCCGGCTGGAGACCGCACACGGACCAGGTCGGCCAGACCGGCAAGACCGTGTGTCCGACCCTGTATGTGGCCTGTGGGATTTCCGGCGCGATTCAGCATTTGGCCGGGATGTCATCCTCAAAGTGCATTGTGGCTATCAACAAAGACCCCGATGCTCCGATATTCAAGGTGGCAAATTACGGCGTGGTCGGGGATTTATTTGAAGTGGTGCCGGCTCTTTGCAATGAGTTAAAGAAGAGTTAATGAAATGCTGCATTTCCTCAAATATTGGCTTCCGCCCATTGCCTATGCCGGGCTGATATTCTTCCTGTCCAGCCGTCCGCTACCCGAGATACCAGTAAGGATTCCTTACATAGATAAAGCGGCACACCTGATTGAGTATGCGATTCTGGCAATGCTTCTGTACCGCGCGTGTATGCATTCTAACCTGCTGCGGAGTCGCAGCGGAGTCCCGATTACTTCGGGACGGAATCGGGCGGTGGCAATCAGCATTCTCGTGGCTATTCTGTACGGTCTTTCAGATGAAGTACACCAATTCTATGTGCCCGGCCGGTTGGCCAGCGGATGGGATTTTATGTTTGATGCGCTCGGCGCGGTGGCCGGCGTGGTCATCATCAGGAAATTGATAAGTAATACAAGTAGCAAGAGGCGAGAAACAGGCGTTCTATAGACGTGGCTGGTGATACAGAGCATGTCCAAAAACCCCATTTTGTCATTCTGAACGGAGCGAAGCGTAGCGAAGAATCTCAAGTTTTATGCGATTTTGAGGAGACGAGATTCTTCGGCTAACGCCTCAGAATGACAGTTTCTAAACACGCTTTGTGTCACCGATGCTTCATAGGCATTAAAGACAAACTGATTTCCTGCCGATAGTATTCGGTATGCAAACAGTTATTCTCCTGACCATCTCAAACGTCTTTATGACCTTTGCCTGGTATGGGCATCTCAAGTATAAGACCTCCCCGTTATGGATAGCCATTATCGTAAGCTGGCTGATTGCCTTTGTGGAGTATTGTTTCATGGTGCCGGCTAATCGCTACGGCCATGGGCAGTTCACTGCTACCCAGTTAAAGACCATCCAGGAGGTGATTACCCTGGTGGTTTTCTGCGTATTCTCTATCCTCTATCTCAAAGAGGAATTCAGATGGAACTACCTGGTCGGTTTCCTGATGATTATCGCCGCGGTCTTTGTCATATTCAAGAAGTGGTAAGAGATTCTTGACCTGTAAGGCATACTTTTGTATAGTTCGCATTATGCGAAACACGAGAGCTTTATCACTGCTTCTCTATATCGTTGCGTTGTTTGTCATTCCGGTTTGTCATATTACTGAAGTGGCTTCTGCAACCGCGGATTGTTCAGCATGTTCGCTATCGCGGTCACTGGCGTGTTCTGAAAAAGCAGGAACCACTAATTCGGTAGCTGTCAGCGAACGATGCGAACCGGATAATCCCTGCCATAATCCTAATCACACGCATCATAAACACCCTTTGCACGACCAGCATTGTTCTTTATGCGCTTCTTTACAAAGATTTGCCAATAATCCATCTTCCAGCGCTGATAATGCAGTATTGGATTTTTCATCTCTCACTGCCTGCCAACCTATAGACGATATCATTCATAATGATTCCGTATCACAGGCCATAGACATCCGCGGTCCGCCTATTCTGTAGCCACACATTCGTTACACTCAGTGCGAGCAGATTACACAGATTCAGTAAATTTCTCATACGAGAAAGGAAATTATTTATGCGGTATATCATTATACTTTTATATCTATTCTTACTTCCGGCATTGGTTCTTGGACAGCAGGCCCAGAAGCAGGGATATTTTAATCCGGACATCTCGGTGATTGCGGATACCTTTTACCAGAGCGATAATTCCAAAGACGGCATGGCCAATATCCTTTCAAATGTCTCAGGTTTTAACCATCCGCTTAACGCTGAATTCGGACCGGATAACGGGTTTAATATGAACGAATTAGAGATTTTTATATCAGCGAACGTGGACGCTTATTTCAAGGGTTGGGCAATCCCAGTTCTGGAACCTGATGGCGCCGAGATGGAAGAGGCGGTGATTCAGACAACCGGTTTGCCTTATGGCTTACAACTAAAGGCCGGTAAATTCTTCAGCGATTTCGGCAGAGTTAATCCCCAGCATCTTCACGCCTGGGATTTCAGCGATTTGCCGCTGATATATCGGTTAACGTTAGGCGTGGAGGCCGAGGGCTTAAACGATAACGGCCTGCAGGTTTCCTGGCTGGCGCCAACGGATTACTACATCCTGACCGGATTAGAGATGTTACAGGGTAATAACGAGTTGATGTTTAATTATGTTGGCGAAGACCCCTTGCCGGAGAAAGCCGGTCCACGACTTTTTATTGGCTGGGTTAAATTCGCCCCGAATCTTTCCAATCCCCAACACGCCTTACAATTAGGCATCTCCGGGGCCAGTGGTATCCATCAGGAAATATTGGATAATGATGCCGACGGCACCGATGACCAGTGGCTGAGCGGTATTAATCAATTCTGGGGGTTGGATTTTGTTTATAAATATGACTCCCTGAAATCATATGGCCAGGGTAAATGGGTTGTTCAGGGCGAATATCTTAACTTCCACAGAAACCTTGAGGTTGAACAGGACACCTTAACGCCATTGTCAGTAGGCAAGAACCGGAAGGATACGCAGGATGGATTCTATCTTCAGGCAACTTATGGATTCCTGCCTCGTTGGCGGTTGGGACTGCGCTATGACCAGGTTGGTTTAATTAACCAAATGGAATTACCAAGTGGTCTAATAGAATCACCTGATGCAAGTAATCGCATTACGGCAATGACTGATTGGTCGTTGACCGAGTTTTCACGGATTCGGTTCCAATTCTCGCAGGGTAATTATGAACTGGCCGGCCGGGATGAAAAGGTATCACAGGTTTTTCTGAATATGGTAATATCTTTAGGGGCGCACGGGGCTCATAAATTTTAGAGCCACAGATTACACAGATTAAGGAGAGAGTATGAAAAGATTAATGCTTGTTATTATGTTAGTTATGTCAACCATTGGTCTGGAGTGGATTGAGGATAAGGAACTCAATGTTTGCTTCGCTGATGCCTCGCAGTCACTCCGTGTTCTGACCACCACTTCTGACTTGAAGTCCATTACCGAAGAAATCGGCGGTAAGTATGTGCAGGTAACCAGCATCTGCGCCGGCAATCAGGACCCGCACTTTGCCGAGGCCAAACCGAGTATTATTGTCAATGCCCGCAAGGCGGATTTACTGGTGGTTATCGGACTGGAATTAGAGGTGGGTTATGAGCCGCTGATTATAGAGGGGGCGCGCAATGCCAAAATCAAGCCCGGCGCGGACGGCTATCTGGATGTCTCGGACGGCGTATTGCTGAGGGAACTGCCAACCGGCAAGGTGGACCGTTCCATGGGCGATGTCCATCCATTCGGTAATCCCCACTACTGGCTGGACCCCTACAATGCCCGGATTATGTCCCAAAATATCTCCAATCGCCTGCAGAAGATAGACCCAACGCGCTCGGCTGACTACCAGGCCAATTACCAGGCATTCATTAAGAAGATTGATGAAGCGATGTTCGGCGCAGAAGCCACGGCCAAAATCGGGGGCGATAAACTCTGGGAACAGGAGATATCAGGCAAACTGGATGAGTTTATCAAAGGGCAGGAAGTTCAATTAGGCGGTTGGATAGAAAAGGCCAGGCCTTTACGCGGGCTGAAGATTGTGATTTTCCATCGCTCCTGGACATATTTCACCAATCGTTTCGGTCTTAGCACCACCGGAGAAATAGAACCCAAGCCGGGCATCCCGCCCGGACCGGGCCATCTCAAGGATTTAATCCAGAAGATGAAATCCGAGAATGCCCGGATTATCCTGATGGAGACGTTCTACGACCGCAAGTCATCGGATTTCGTGGCAAATCAAACCGGCGCATCTGTGGCGATCTGCGCGCTTTCGGTAGGCGGTAAGGCAGAGGTCAATGATTACATCTCGCTTATTGACCATTTAATTAATCACTTGCTTAAATTGGGAGGTAAATAATATGTTAGAGATGATACCGATATTGCAGTGGGCGTTTTTGGCCTGCCTGATTCTGGTAGGAATCCATTGTTACCTGGGTTTGCATATCGTCAGCCGGGGCGTAATCTTTGTGGATTTGGCCCTGGCCCAGATGGCCGCATTAGGCAGTGCCTGCGCCATCTTAATCGGCTATGAATTGGGCCAGCAGATGACCTTCATTATCTCGCTGGCATTTACCTTTATCGGGGCGGCGGTTTTTGCCTTGAGCCGGGCCCGGGAAGAAAAAGTGCCCCAGGAAGCGCTTATCGGCATTGTGTTTGCTGTAACTTCGGCAATGACTATTCTGATACTGGACCGCTCGCCGCACGGAGGCGAGGCCATTAAATCAATGCTGGTGGGCGGATTACTTTATGTCACGCCGGCATCTGTCCTGAAGATATTCGGGCTGTATCTGGTGATTGGGATATTCCATTACATATTCCGCAAGAAGTTCCTGTTGATTTCCACCAATATCAAAGAGGCCTACGCCCAGGGGCTGTCCGTGCGCTGGTGGGACTTCCTGTTCTACATAACCTTTGGAATCGTGGTTACCGTATCAGTTGAAATCGCCGGCGTGCTGCTGGTATTCAGTTATTTCATCGTTCCGGCTGTCTGCTCTATGCTTTTTACCGATAGCATCATAAAAAGATTGGTTATCGGTTGGATAATCGGGACTTTGGTCAGCGCCATCGGCTTATATTTCTCCGGCCTCTGGGATTTACCTTCCGGCGCGTCAATCGTGGCGGTCTTTGGTATTGCCTTAATCGGTTCGGTATTAGCCAAGCGAGTGTTTTTGGGGTCAAGGTAATAACGCTAATGGACCGGCAATTTCATCGGTGACACATACTGTGGTAGCAAAGGTTGGATGCACTCTTTTTTTCAATACACCAGCCCCTATTCTTTAGAGAGTTTAGGGTAATTTTTAGAGCGGTTAGGGGTAATTTTCGTAGGGGGTATGGGTCATCTTCACCCGGGGTGGGGGTCATCTTCACACTGGGTGGGGGTCATCTTCACACTGGGTAGGGGTCATCTTCACACTGGGTAGGGGTCATCTT
>JBBTIZ010000082.1:1651-3974 GCA_038059695.1 Planctomycetota bacterium | reverse complement strand
TTCGGCGCGGGTTCTTCTTCACTATTTGCCTTGTTTGAGAACATCCATATCACGCCCGCGGCCGTGCAGAAGACGAACAGCGCCAGAATCAGAATCCATTCCCGGGTTTGGATATTACCCGCTTCGGTGATGTTGACATAGACGACCGGCAGGACGATGCCTACTATCAGATAGAGTGTGGCGATAAAGTATTTCATATCAAATAACCTTATCCTGTTTATGAGATTGCTTCGCTATCGCGCGCAATGACACTTTTGGACATCCTGTTATGCACCCTATTGTTTCCGCCCGAACGGCAACTCCAGGTTGTCGTTCCGCGGGCTTAAGGGCGAGAAGTAGCCGAAATCACCTGCGCCGGATGACAACTCTTCCATAATAAACGCCACCGGTGTATTCTCGTTAACCTCAAACGGCACCAGGGTCTTAAAGGGCGCCGGGAAACGTTTATAGGAACGGTCCGGGATATTGAACTTATATTCTATGTGCCCGGAGCCGGCCACGACCACGACCTGGGCGGTTGGGTCATTGACGGCTTTGAGGTAATTAGCGATGGCTTCGGCAAAGGTCTCGTCCCACATACACTGCATCACATAGAACCGTTCCAGCCGCGGTCCTTTCAGCATATCTTTTGTCATGGGGTTATTCATCATCCCGCTGAATTGCTTCATGACGAATTCGCGGTGCGCTTTGTTGGAACTGTCAATGTCCTTGGCAATGACCTTTTGTTCTTCGGGAGTGAGTTTATCCCAGCCCGAATCAAATAATTTCCCCTTTATGTTCTTTTCCACGTTCAGTCCGATGAGTTTTATTTTATTAGCATGGGCATAGCGAATCATCGGGAGATAATAGTGGTACCATTCGCCGAAGGTATTGGTCTTGTCAAATTCCTCTTCGGTAATCTTGCCGGCGGTGTAGTTATCAATTGATTCCTGTTTTGAACGGTAGAGGAATTCCATAGCCAGGGCGGTTTTGGGATTTTTCTGCGAGAGCGATTTGAGGATATCGCCCTGTAATTTGTGATGCGCCTCGTTGGTATGCGCTTCAGCCACGTAGATAACCTGGATATTCTTGAGTTTGCCCAGCATCGTATCGTAGTCCATTATTTCCATAGTGGCCAGGTCCACGTATTTAGTGTAGAGGTCAGGTAGTTTTAACGACATTAATGCCGCGGTGGCTTTGGAGATGGCCGCCTGGCGCTCGGCGCTGATTTTATCCGGATGCATTATCACCGGAGGTATTTCCGGATGCGGCTTATCCGGCGAGGTGGCGCCGGGGTTCTGTTTGGGCGGAGTAGTATCGCCGGGTTTTGTTGTGCCCGAGGCGCAGGATAGATATAATCCTCCGAATAAAATGGCGCCCGATATCAATATTGTCTTGTACATATGCTGTTTACTCCTTTCAGGATAAAGTATTAATAGCATTTTTCTACTTTATTTAGTATATTTTTCGGCGAAATTACTTCCTTCGTCAAGCGCCCTGGCATTTATAGAAGCGAGTTGGGCGTCCATTTTGGGGAAAACTATAGGCAACGAATCTCGGACGCTGCCGATTTGGACCGCTTTTATTCTCCCGATATAGGCGCCGATTATTACCATATTAGCATACCGGGTGGCCCCGAGTTTTTCCGCTATCTCATTTGCCGGAACCGGAATAACTTCAATATCTGTCCTTGACGGGGGACTGGAAATGAGCGAAGAGTTATAAATAAGAAGCCCGCCGCTCTTAAGACGCGGCTCAAATTTAATGAGCGAAGGCGTGTTCATTGCGATAATCGTATCCGGCTGGTTAATTATCGGCGAGGCGATTTCTTCCTGTGATATAATCACCGAGCAATTAGTTGTCCCGCCCCTCATTTCAGCGCCATAAGACGGGAAGTGCGTGCAGTACTTGTCTTCAAGCATTGCCGCATTTGCCAAAAGGACACCCGCTTTGACCACTCCCTGGCCGCCAAATCCGGCGATAATCAGCGCTTGTCGCATTTTCACTAAAGTCCTATATTTTTATTTTCTGCCGGTTCTTCATCCGGGATTTCTGCAGGAACGGAAACCTCTGTCTTTGGCTGAGTTAGGTCTTTATAGACGCCCAGCGGATAATAGGGAAGCATTATTTTATCCATGTAGTCGCAGGCCTTTAAGGGAGTAAGCCCCCAGCCCGTGGGACAGGGAGACAGCACTTCAACTAATGAAAACCCCAGCCCATCATTCTGGGTTTTGAATGCCTTTTTAATTGCCCGTTTTGTCTTAAGGACATTAGCCACGTTGTGTACAGAAACTCTTTCTATATAGGCCGGGCCATCCAGGGTGGCCAGCATCTCGCAAACCCT
>JBBTIZ010000082.1:0-1551 GCA_038059695.1 Planctomycetota bacterium | reverse complement strand
AAATATTCGTCCAGAAAAACAGAGCAGCCCACAGGCACGACCGCAATCACATTTTCCCGTATCCCCATTTCATCAATTACCTCGGCAACCAATCTGTGAATAATACCGTGGCCGCACCCCGGGCAATAGCGCAGGGGGATTTTTGTCATGCTGGTTGGCTTATTAAATTTCATTTAAACAGCACACCTCTCCTATTTTTGCTTTCTTTTTTAGCGCCGTTCTTATTGCCGCCAGAACTTCATCCCCGGTCGGCACGGTTCCGCCGGGACGCCCATAAAAATAAACCTCGGCCCGGCCATTAGAAAACATCAATACATCTTCAACCATCTGCCCGGTATTCATCTCCACGACAAGAAATTTGCCCGTCTTCTCGGCAAGTTTAGATACTATTTCCTTAGGAAACGGCCACAATGTTATCGGCCGGATAAGGCCGATTTTCAATCCCGCCTGCCTCCCTTTTAGAATGGCATCAACGGCCACCCGGGCCGAAGTGCCGTAGGCAACTATAATAATTTCAGCGTCTTGGGTATATCTTTCTTCAAACCTGACCTCATTGGCTTCTATTTCCTTGTATTTCTTATAAAGATGCCAATTGAGACGCTCAAGCACATCCACATCCAAATGGAGAGTGTTTATCACCCGCCGGTCTCGGCCTTTGCAGCCGGTCAGGACATAATCTTTGGGCGGGAGTTGTTCTAAGTTAACCCACTCAAAATCAAACTTCATCGGCTCGGTCATCTGTCCCAGCAACCCATCAGCCAGTATCATACAAGGATTCCGGTATTTTTCAGCGAGTTCATAGGCCAGTTTCGGGAAGTTGGCCATTTCATTGACGCAGTTAGGAGCCAGCACGATAACCCGGTAATCTCCGTGTCCGCCGCCGCGCGTGGCTTGCCAATAGTCGCACTGGCTGGGGGAAATATTGCCCAGCCCGGGCCCGCCCCGGACCACATTGGCATAAAAAATAGGGAGTTCGGCTGCTGCGCTATATGATATGCCTTCCTGCTTCAAACTTATTCCGCAACTGGAGGATGAAGTCATGGCTCTGGTGCCGCAAGCCGCGGCCCCATAAATCATGTTAATGGCGCTGACCTCTGATTCGGCCTGGATAAAAACGCCGCCGACTTCAAAGAGACGCCACGATAAATATTCCGGAATCTCGTTCTGAGGGGTAATGGGGTAGCCGGAAAAAAACCTGCATCCGGCGCGAACAGCGCCTTCAGCCAGCGCTTCGTTTCCTTTCATCAATATCTTCTGGCCAACTTTATATTTCTCTGTACTCATCGTTCACGAATTACCTCAATGGCTATTTCGGGACAAATTTGGTAACATAACGCGCACCCGGTGCATTCTTCTTTCTTTATACAATGAACAGGATGGAAACCGCTCTCGTTAAGGTCAGGGGCAAACTCCAATATCTTTTTAGGACAAGCCCCGATGCAATAGCCGCACGCTTTGCAGAATGCCTTGTTAATGCATACTTCTAATTTCATTACGATTATAGTAAATAGATTTGATAAAATGGGTCAAGAAATACTTGTGAAATATTGA
>JBBTIZ010000081.1:0-1028 GCA_038059695.1 Planctomycetota bacterium | reverse complement strand
GAAGGGTTGACCCGCCCGTGTAGATTCATAAGAGGACTTTGGTGTCAAGTCCCCCTTAACAAAGGGGGACTTAAAGGGGGTTGTGTCCTTTGCTTCGGCTGGCCGGGCAGTCGGGGCCGACACCTCAACCGGTGTGGTGGAAAACGGGAATGGGCCGGTTACGCCGATGATATCGGTCGTGCCGAATGATTCCTCGTTGAATAGGAATGAGATGGTGCCGGCCACACTGGCGTTCAGGTCAACCGTGATGAAGAATGATTGGACCTGGCTACTGACGGGCTGTTCCAACCTGAATTCGCAGACGTCTCCCTTGAGTTGGGACGAGGCCAGCAGGACATCGGTAGTGGCGCTAAATGTCTCATCGCCGTTATCCAGATAGAGTTTCATGCCTTTGATATCAGCGCTCTTGAGGGTGCCGGTCTGGTCAAGACGGATGGATTTTAAGATGACATCCGGCTGGTTGGTGGCCATAGCAAAATTGACCAGGGGCGTGTTGATTGAATCGGCTGTGATGGCATTGACTGCGGCGCTGTCCAGCGCCACGGCCGTGCCCGAGACCTTGGACGGCAGCCGTGACTTGATGGACGCCGGCCGGCCGGCTGTGGCGGCATTGGAGCCGCTGCACTGGAGGCAGAGCAGGGGAGCCAGGATAATAATTAGGCAGAGGAATACTTTTCGCATAGTAATAGTTAGATTGCCTATATATATGAAAATGAAGGAGTGAAATGTCAAGAAAAATGGCAATTCAATGGGGCACCAGTGTTTCAGTGTCAACCGCCGGTTTAGCAATACCCAGGGATTCTTTTCCCCGGCAATGCCGTTTTATATGATAAAGGACTGGAAAACAAGAGATGATAGATGAGAGAAGATAGATGAAAGAATCTCTCATCTTTTCTCTTTCATCTTTCATCTTTTAACGAGTCCGCGCGCGGCTCACCCAAGGGTTCATCCTGTCTTAAGCGGGATGGACACATTGTAACCTGTTCGTAGGGGATAACAACCCCCCGGCCCTCCGTACGGAGGGAGTA
>JBBTIZ010000080.1:0-1177 GCA_038059695.1 Planctomycetota bacterium | reverse complement strand
AGCGCCTTTGAGGCGCAGGACGAGCCGCTGGAGATATAAATCCCCGCGCCGTCCAGGAAGAGCAACATGGCCTCGCCCTCAATAAACTCCACCGAGAAATTGACATTATTGGGCAGGCGGTTAACCGGATGCCCATTAAGATAAACATACTCCATCTTGCCGGGCAGTGTCTCCCGGTGCGCTCCCCGCCCGTACGGGTCGGGATGCTCCTGACCATTCCCCGATTCCATCGGGGAAAGGGCGGAAATCATTCTGTCCCGCAGGGTAATGATTTTCCGGTTATTCTCGGCCATCTCTGTCTTGGCAATTTCTGATGCCTTACCCAGTCCGACAATGGCCGGGACGTTTTCCGTGCCGGCCCGGCGGCCGTTCTCCTGGATGCCGCCGTCAACCTGGGGAATCACCCGCGCGCCCTTTTTGATATAAAGAGCCGCCGCGCCTTTGGGGCCGTAAAACTGCGAGCCGGCCAGGGTCAGTAAATCAACCCCCATCTTTTTTACGTCAACCGGAATCGTGCCGGCCGTAGCCACGGCATCCGTATGGAACAGAATCCCTTTTTCCCTGGTGATTCGGGCTAATTCCTCAATCGGCTGGATGGTCCCGATTTCCGGATTGGCCTGCTGGATGGAAACCAGGATTGTGTCTTTCCTGATGGCCTGGCTCAGGTCATCAACCGCCACCACGCCGTATTTATCAACCGGCAGGATGGTAACCTGGAATCCGGCCTGTTCCAGCCGTTTGGTTGAATATAGAACCGAGAAATGCTCAACGCTTGATACGATAATGTGCTTGCCCTTGGAAGAATACGCCTCGGCCGCGCCTTTAATAGCCAGGTTATTGGATTCAGACCCGCAGGAAGTGAAATATATTTCCTCGTCACTGGCATTGATTAACCCGGCCACCTGATGGCGCGCCTGCTCCAGCGCCTCTTTTGACTTGTTGCCCAGCGAATGCATGCTCTGGGCATTGCCGTAGGAATCCTTGAGATAAGGCAGCATTTCATTAAGCGCCCGTTCATCCAATCGGGTGCCCGAATGATTATCCAGATATATTTGTCGCATAGTTTAGTAAGTATAGCATAAAACAAACAGAGAGGCAAGGGAAAAACAGGATAACTTTTAGATAATTATTGACCCGGTTAGGGATAACGGTTATAATCTTAACGTAACGAAAGCCC
>JBBTIZ010000079.1:0-4261 GCA_038059695.1 Planctomycetota bacterium | reverse complement strand
TTTATTTCGGAGATAGCCCCGGCCCGAACGTTTTGTATGGCAGATGAGGTGGCTCATTTCCTTTCTCAGGGCTTGGGTAAATCAGCCAATTACCAGAATCTCTTGGTGGTGGATAACGATAAAATTGTTCAGAATACCCTACGGTTTAAGGACGAGTTCGTGCGCCATAAAATACTTGATTTAATCGGTGATTTATACTTGTTAAATGCGCCGTTATTTGCTAAGATAACGGCGGTTAAGACCGGACATAAACAGAATATAGAATTCGTGAGAAGATTGGCGGAATTATTATGAAACCACCGATTATATGGATTTAACCGGATAGAATCTGCGGTTTAAGAGGGAGAAATTAATTTATGAATCCAGAAAACAGCGAGATTAAACCTTCCGAAACCCCCAATAAAGCCGTGCGGCTTGACATCAGGGAAATCCAGAATATCCTGCCGCATCGTTATCCATTTTTACTGGTGGATCGGGTGATAGAGATGGAAGGATACCAGCGGGCGGTCGGGATAAAGAATGTCACGATGAACGAGCCGTATTTCCAGGGTCATTTCCCGGGTATGCCTATTATGCCGGCCGTTCTGCAGATTGAGGCAATGGCGCAATTAACCGGAATTATGCTTCTGTCCCGGGCCGGTAACGAAAAGAAAATCGCGATGTTTATGTCTATTGATGAAGCCAAGTTCAGGCGTCCGGTTATTCCAGGCGACCAGTTGCGTATAGAAGTCAACACCACCAAAGTCAAGTCCAGAATTGTTGAAGCCGAGGCCAAGATTACCGTGGCGGGCGAGTTGGCATCAGAAGCCAAGTTTAAGTTTATGCTGGTAGATAAGGAATAATTATGACAAATATTCACTCTACGGCTATTATTGAAAAGGGCGCCCAGATTGACCAGAGCGTTACCATCGGCCCGTATACGACTATCGGTTCTGATGTCAAAATTGGTTCGGGCAATGTTATCGGGCCTTATTGCCACATTCCCGGGCACACTACTATCGGTCGGGATAATAAATTCCTGGCTTATTGCAGTGTCGGCACACCGCCCCAGGATGTCGGTTACAAGGATGAGCCGACTCGCCTGACCATCGGCGATAATAATACCTTCAAGGAATTTGTTACGCTCAATCGCGGCACGATGAAAGACCGGCAGGAGACCGTCATCGGTAATAATAATTACCTGATGGCTTATGCCCACGTCGGGCACGACAGCGTGTTGGGCAACAATATCATTCTGGCCAATGCCGTGCAGGTGGGCGGCCATGTCCACATAGAGGACTATGCGGCTTTGGGCGGGATGGTCGGAGTGCACCATCTGGTGACTATCGGAGCCCATGCCTTTATCGGAGGAATTGCCCGGGTGATTCAGGATGTGCCTCCATATATGATTGCCGAAGGCCATCCGGCCAAGGTGCGCGCCCTTAATGTCATCGGCCTGGGAAGAAGAGGATTTTCAGATGAGGTTATTACTGCCTTAGAAGAGGCATATAAACTCATCTGGCGCGGTAAACTAACCACAGCTGAGGCATTCCAGAAACTGCTTTCACCCAGCCCCTGCGGGCGGAGCGTGAACGGAGTCCCGATTATTTCTGGGCAGGGGCTGGGTTCATCAGAGAATAAGCCCTGTAAAGAAGTTCAGTACCTGATAAAATTCCTACAGAACACCCGGGACGGCAAGCACGGGCGCTATCGGGAATCGCTCCGCAAGGTGCCGGCCCGGTAGGAAAAGATGATAGATGAGAGAGCAGAGATGAAAGAAATACTTTCATCTATAAACTTTCATCTTTTTTCTTTCCTTACGTTATATGTTCCAAAAACGGGTTGTGGTCATTGTCGGTTTTATCGCGATAATCTTTTTTGTTATCATAATCAGGTTATTCGCCCTTCAGGTTATTAACAATTCCTATTACCGTATCCAGGCGCGCAAATACGTCACCCGGATTGAACTTATTGCCGACCCCAGAGGCAAGATCCTTGACCGCAACGGCAATGTCCTGGTTACTAACAGATTGGCCTTTGACCTCTTTGTTACTCCGGCCTTATATTTCAAGTCAAAAAGTAATAAGCCCAAAAGTTCGGCTACACTACAGGTTAATCCAACTGCCACAAAAGAGGTTGATTATTTCGCGGACCAGGATTCAGACCAATGGGAGATTATCCGGCGGCTGGCCAATCTGATGAAGGTCAAGACAGATGATATCGCATCCAAGATGAAAACCATCCAGCAGAAAATACTCAGCCAGTCAGAGACCAAGCCAGAACGCGAGAGAAAGCGCTTTATCAAACAGCAATATCGCAACCGGTATAAGATATTTTCCGGATTGACCCTGGCCCAGGCCGTTCAGGTGGAATCGCATCCGGAACTCTTCGCCGGATTCAATGTGGCGGAGACCATCTCGCGTAACTATGTTTATAACGACCTGGCCTGCCATATCATTGGCTATACCGGCCCTATCTGGAAAGAGGAATATGACCAGTTCGTGGAGAACGGCTATTTTGACGATATGCTTAATCCGGAGATAGACGAGAATACCTATCAGGCATTGATTGATATGGGCGAATTCAAGAATGCATTCCTCGGCCGGAGCGGCATAGAAAAGATACATAACGGATTACTCACCGGCAGATATGGGGTGCGGATGAGCGAATTCGACTTTGCTACCAAGCAGAAGGATGAGTTGAGCCGAACCGAGTCCATCCCGCCTACGGACATAATGCTGACTATTGACCTGGACCTGCAGAAGAAATTGGAGGCGGCGCTCAAAGGAAAATCAGCCGGCGCCGGAATCGTAATTGATGTGCATACCGGCGAGATACTGGCTATGGCCAGCGCGCCATCGTTTAATCCCAACCTGCTCCAGCCGCCGGTGGACAGCCAGATGACCGAGTTCATCTCCAAGTCGCCCCTGAAACCCTTGTATAACAGGGCTATTTCCGGTGAATATCCGCCTGGCTCGGTCTTCAAGATGGTCACGGCTTTGGCTGCCCTGGAAGAAGGCAAGATTACGGCTTATACGCCGTTTTACTGCAACGGCCATTTTTCCCCTCAATACAAGAAATTCAAATGCTGGATAGCCGAGCATAACCGTGAGCACGGCTCGCTTTCCCTGGAAGATGGTTTCAAGCATTCCTGCAATGTTTTCTTCTTTAATGCCGGCAAATTAGCCGGCGGAGATGCGATTACCAGATGGGCGCGCAATATGGGGTTCGGCGAGCGCACCGGCATAGATGTTTCAGGCGAGAAAAAAGGACGCGTGCCCAAGTTGCCCGTTGATAAAGACCCAAAGGCGGACAAATCCAAATGGGCGCTATCCGATACACTCAATATGTCCATCGGGCAGGGCGATTTGATAGTCACACCTTTACAGATAGTCAGGATGGTGGCGGCCATTGCCAACGGCGGCACACTGGCCACACCCAGAATCATTAAGAATCCAACCTCTAACCTCTCCGCCTTCGGCGAGACTTCGCCTTCGGGCGAGCAACCTCCAACCTCATCAGTAAACATCTCTCCTGCCACATTGACCCATATCCGTAACGGGATGTATAAGGTGGTTCATTCCGAGGGCGGAACCGCCTACGGGACCGGGGTAAAGAATTTCCCGGCCGCGGGCAAGACCGGCACGGCCGAGGTCTGGGGCAAGAAATCGCACGCCTGGTTTGCCGGATTCGCGCCATTTGACAAGCCCCGGATTGCCTTTGTGGTTGTGGTGGAATACGGCGGCAAGGGCTCTGAGGTCTCGGCGCCTATCGTGGCCGCATTCCTGCAGGAAGCGTTGGCTATATATTCCCCGTCTCAACCGCATGTAAAATAAGATATAATCAATTAATTCCTTGACGAGTTGGCAATTATTCTCTACAACCAGCACCCTATGTCAACTATCAATGCAACCGATATAAAGAAGGGGATGATTATAAAGTTCAATAACGACCTTTACGAGGTGGCGGATTATGACCACGTCACGCCCGGTAACTGGCGGGCTATGATGCAGGTCAAGATGCGCAGTGTCAGGACCGGCTCCACCCTGGAATACCGATTCCGCTCTGTGGATAAGGTGGAACAACTGTCCGTGGAACTCAGGCCGGTTGACTACCTCTACCAAAAGGGTAATTTCTTCGTATTTATGAGCACCGAGAATTACGAAGAGGTTTCTATCAACCTGGAGGTCCTCAAGGATAAAGCCAAGTATATGAAAGAGAATCTGTCAGTGATGCTGGTTTATTGCGACGAAGGACTGATTGATGTCCAGTTGCCTGTAAC
>JBBTIZ010000078.1:0-1613 GCA_038059695.1 Planctomycetota bacterium | reverse complement strand
GCATAAAAGACGATTTCATAGTGATTACTTTACTACTTAAGCCGGTAAAGTCAAGTAAACCCCGTTAGAAAGTATCATATTGCTATAATCAGACCAAGGGCATAGTTGTTGTCATTATTATTGAACTTTCTAACGGGGTAAATACTTGCAGACGCCAGAATATATGCTAAAATCCCAAATAAAGTGAACCGCCGGGCGGTTTTTTTCGTTTATTTATATATGAAATACCTGATTACAACGGTTTTTCTGGTGCTGGTTCTGTGGGGTTTAACCTTAGGCAGTGAGCCCGCAAAGCCGGTTGAATTTCCGGATAAGCCGGCAAATGCCAAAGGGAATAAAACGCCAACCCCGGAAATACCTGAGCCCCAG
Source organism: Planctomycetota bacterium (assembly GCA_038059695.1). Taxonomy (GTDB): domain Bacteria; phylum Planctomycetota; class MHYJ01; order JACQXL01; family JACQXL01; genus JACRIK01. The sequence goes on along the minus strand of JBBTIZ010000078.1, from coordinate 1,244 downwards.
GTAATCACTATGTCTCAGGGAGAAAAGGTATATTACAAGGCCGGGGTGGTGGAAAAGATAGAGATTGAGGGCGCTATCGCCAACCCGACCATGCCCCTTGAATTTGTGGCCTGCGCAGACGGCGGCAAGGCCTACGAGTCGCTGGTGGTGCTTAAATGTAAGCCCTGGAATGTCCAACTGGCTCTGATTCTGGCTGGGCTTAAGGAAGGCGGCGGGCCAAAATCATTCGGCGATACTGCCAAGCCAACCGGCGACCTGGTGCTGGTCTATATCTCCTGGGAAAAAGACAACAAGACCGTTTCTTATCGGGTTGAGGAATTGCTGATAGACAGCGGCACCAAGAAACCGCTGGATTTAGTGGGCTGGTCATTCAGCGGCTCTATGTTTGTTGATGAGACGGATTATGATACCGGCAAGCCCACCGGCAAAAAGATATACCTGGCTGATATTGAGAAGAATATCATTGCCTCCTGGCACGACCCGGCCGCGATTCTTAATATCCCGACCCAGGGCAATCTCTATTTGCCTTATAAGGAACTCCTGCCGCCGGCCGGCACAAAGATTATTATGACTATCAGGCCACCGAATCCCAAGGAATTGGAGGAACTCAAGAAGGTAAATGCCGTGGTGGCTGAAAGAGAAAAGAAATTAAAAGAGGAACGGGAAAAGCAGGAGAAAGAAGACAAGACGAAATAATTTGTACCGCTAATCACCATTTTGTGGCGCCGAAGCGCCATGGCGCCCTTATGGCGCTCACAAAGGGGGAAATAGGGGGATTAGAATGCGTTGATATGAATAGCCAAGAATTTAATTTCCTTGTAAGAATCAGACGATATCTCTGGCGTCTGGTTATTATTGATAACTCTTTCAAGTCAGGCTCTTATCTGCTGGCTGTTTCAGTTGTCCTGCTCTTGGCGGCCCGGGTCTTTGGCATTTCATTCCTGGCCGAATCATATTTATTATTCCTGAGCCCGCTGATAGGATTGGTCATCGGCCTGATGGCCGGGCTGTTTAATAAGCCGTCAATGGCTGATGTGGCTCTGGTGGCTGATAACAAATTAGGGCTTAATAATTACCTGTCTACGGCCTATGAGTGTTCATCACGGCCGTCTCCTAATCCGGTGGAAGACGCGCTGGTAAACGATATGGCGCGACAGGGCGGTAGATTGACAGCCGGATTTGTCTTCAGGTATAACTGGCGTTATTTTTACCTGTTTCTGATATTATCAGGGGTGATGCTGATT
>JBBTIZ010000077.1:0-15742 GCA_038059695.1 Planctomycetota bacterium | reverse complement strand
CTGCCGCCCTGGACCTGTGCTATCTGGCGGCCGGGCGCTTTGACGGATTCTGGGAGCGGGAACTCAAGCCCTGGGACACGGCTGCCGGAGCGCTGATTGTCCGCCAGGCCGGCGGTATGACCACGGATTTCAAGGGCAATGAATACAACCTGTTCCAAGATAAAGAAATATTGGCCGGTAATAAATATATTCACCAGCAGATGTTGAAGGTCATTACTCGCTGTTAGAGTATACTCGTTACAGCGAGTTATCCCGCACATAAACGGTTTATCATCTCCGTGAAAAAGTGGGTGGTTACTCTGCCGTGTATGTGCGGGGTAAATCACAGATAGGTAATCATTACCACTTCGATTTTGTTTGCCTCTTGAAATGTAATTGACTATATTAATGCAATGCAACAGGATGTTTATAATCAATTCAAAAATATCATAGATTCCAAGCGGGTCTTTGATTCACCCGAGGCGCGGATTGCTTCGTCCTATGATGCCTCGCGTAAACAGCATCTGCCTGATGTTGTTGTCAAGCCGGTCAATGCCAAAGAAATATCCGAGGTGCTCAAGGTGGCCTACGCTAATGCAATTCCGGTCTATACCCGGGGCGCGGCATCGTCTGTCACCGGCTCGGCTGTGCCGGTTAAGGGCGGGATTGTCCTGGATACCTCGCTGATGAATCGCATCATTGAGATAAATCCAGTCAACCTGACGGCCACGGTTGAGCCGGGCGTGGTCGTGGCTGATTTCCAGGCAGAGGTGGAACGCCAGAATCTATTCTATCCGCCTGACCCGGCCAGCGCCGAGTTCTGCACTATCGGCGGCAACGTCGCGACCGGCGCCGGCGGCCTGCGCTGTATCAAATACGGCACTACCCGCGATTATGTCCTGGGCCTGGAAGTGGTCCTGGCCGACGGACGGATTATCCATACCGGCAAGGGCACATTGAAAAGGGTCTCGGGCTATGACCTGACCCGCTTGATGGTCGGCTCTGAAGGCACGCTTGGCGTATTTACTAAAATTTACCTGAAACTCATCCCCAAGCCGCGCGCCCAGTCAACCATTGCCTCTTTCTTTAAAGATTCTGAACAGGCCATCAGATTCAGCATTGACCTCTTGAGTAAACGTATCCTGCCCCGGGCTATGGAATATATGGATGCGCTGTCATTAAAATCAGTGGCAAAATACAAGCCGGAACTGCAGGTCCCGCCGGATGCCCAGGCCATGCTCCTGATTGAACTGGACGGCGCGCCGAATGATGTGGATGAGCAGACCGGCGAAACCCGGAAACTTCTTCAAGATGCCAATCCCATTATGTCCAAGAGGGCAGTCAGCGAAAAAGAGGCCGAATATCTCTGGTCTATTCGCAAGTCCATCTCTGCGGCTCTGTTCTCCATTACCGCGCAAAAGGTCAGTGAGGATATCTGCGTGCCCAGAAGCACTATCTCCGACATCCTAAAGGTTATCAGTCAGATAGAGGTGTCTTCCGGAATACCCATTGCCACCTTCGGGCACCTGGGTGACGGTAATTTCCACGTTAACTTTCTTGTTTCATCTGTGGAACACGAGAATAAACTCCCCTCGGCGCTGAACCGATTATTCACCAGGACCATTGAGTTAGGTGGCACGCTTTCAGGCGAGCACGGCATCGGCATGACCAAGGCCAAATACTTCCCGCTGGAATGGGGCCCGGATGAGATAGTTATATTTAAGCAGATAAAACAACTCTTTGACCCGAAGAATATCCTGAATCAGGGGAAGATATTCGGATAAAATATCGCCACGAAGACACGAAAGGATAAACACGAATAATACGAATGGAACGAATCTCACGAATAAGAGATAATTTTATTCGTCTTATTCGCCATATTCGTGTGATCCGTGTTCTTATTGGTATTTGCGAGCATTAGTGGTAAGATAATGAATATTACAGAATTACAAAAAGAATTAGACCGTTGCGCCAAGTGCGGGCAGTGCCGGTCGGTCTGCCCGGTCTTTCTGGCCTTGAAAGACGAGACCCTGGTAGCCCGCGGTCGGATGGCGATTATCCAGGCGCGGTCTGTTGCATTGTCATTGCGAGGGAGTCCCACTGGGACGACCGAAGCAATCTCAAATCAGACCGGATTGCCGCGCTCATCCGACGTCACGTCTGATTCGCTCGCTCCGATGCTCACGAGCGGAGCGCCCCGTATCCCTTCAGGGCATCGGGACGCAATGACACAAGAGGCGGATTCTTCGCTATATACCAAGATACTACATACTTGTTTAATGTGCCGGCGCTGTGAAGAGAATTGCCCGTCACTGGTTGAGACCGGTGCGGTCTTCAAGTCAGAGCGCCGGAGAATAGCGGATGAAAAAGGCCTGCCGTTATTGTTGAGGTTAGGATTCATCTGGGTCCTGCCCAATCGCTGGATATATAACAGCGTGATGCGCCTGACGTCTCTGGTCAGTCGGTTGTTTAGCCGTAGCCGTGCGCCGGTTCGTCATTTACCACTATATTTTGCCAACCTATTCCAACGTATGCCTCGCCTTGCTCCCCGGTCTGCTTTGGAGATTTACACGCGCTCTACGCTCCACGCTCTACGCTCTACGCCCGTCACGATATTCCTCGGCTGTGCCGCCAACTACATCTATCCGGAGATAATAGAAGCGCTGACCTCTATCCTGGACCAACTTAAGATTCCCTATGTTATTCCACAAGAACAGGTCTGTTGCGGTATGCCGGCATTATTATCCGGTGATGAGCAGTCCGCAGATAAACTGGGCCGGATAAACCAAGAGATATTCAAGACCGAAACGGTTATCACGGTTTGCCCGACCTGTAACCGGATGCTGGCTGAAGAATATGAGCTCAAGGGCGTTAGGGTAATGGATGCATTTGAGTTCTTAAATGAGGTATCCAACTTCCAACTTCTAACTTCTAACATCCAAACTCGTACCGCCTACCACCAACCCTGTCATTCAGCCGGCACCAAGGCGCCGGAGATTATCAAGGCATTCCTCAAGGCCAGCACTGATTATCAGGAGATTGATGATGTCTGTTGCGGCGGCGGGGGACTGTTTACCTTCAAGTATCCTGAACTCTCAGATATGATTGGTCAAAGGCGTATGGAGACGCTTTTATTACCTGAAACCTCTAACATGAAACCTGTAACCTTTTATGTCGTCACCAACTGCCCCGGCTGTATGATGCAACTGGAATATCTGCTATCGTCCGGCAAGCAGGGCATCCGGGTCCGGCACATCCTGAATCTCATTACGGACGCACATAAAACGGGTTGCCCCGTTCCACATACTCAAGAGTAGATTTCTTATCCGCTTCCGGGATGTTTAACTCAAACGGCATCTCGACCGCATTAGCAATCCGGCTGGTCAGTTCCAGCCCGAATTGGCCCATGACCTTCAGTCCAGCCGGGCTGGTCAGATGGATGCCATCCAGTTTGGTATGCCCGTAGATGCCGCTGGAGCGGTTGAGCGCGATAGACGGGATTCCCTTTTCATTAAACGGGATATTGTCGCTGGAATAGGGCGCGTGCTGAGTGTTGACTGGCAGACCTTTTTCCTTGGCAAATGAGTCCACGAAATTAGCCATTGACTCGTGCCCGCAGATGACCGTGCCGTTATTTCCGAAGATAGTGCCGGCCACGTCAAAGTTGATAACCAGTTTCACTACCGGCGTCTTGAGCGAAATCGGCGGCTTGGGCCGGGCCAGTTCCTTAGAGTGCTGTTTGGTATATGCCCAACTCCCTTTCAATCCAAGTTCCTCGCTGCCGAACCAGATGAACATCAGGGTCCGCTTGGCCGGATGCTTGGCAAAGTATCGGGCGAATTCGGCAATGCTGACCGAGCCGCCGCCGTTATCCACGCTGCCTGGGCATTTATTGACGCTGTCATAGTGCCCGCAGATGATTATCTTTTCGTTGGGCAATTCCGTGCCCGGGATAGTGGCCATAACATTGCGCGAAGTGGCCGGTAAATCCTTTTGCTTTAATATCACCCGGACGGTTCGGGCTGATTTATGCATCAGTTCCAACGCGTCTTCATAATTCAACGTGATTGAAGGAATCCGGCCATAGGCCTTGATAAAGAGTTCATTTTGCTTAAGTTGGAGCAGCGCCGGCGCCGGGCCTTGGACCCGGATGATGGCCTGGGTTTTATACTGGCGCAGTTGTTGGTGCATGGTCTTGGTGACCGCATTATAGGTCAGCGCTATTTTATTCCGGGCTGTCTTCAGGTGGCTCGGCTCTGACGAAGTGATATGGACCAGTTCGGCGGTGATGCCCTTATCAGGCGTGGAGCCGCTGTTGCCGATTACGGCCGCTTCGTATTTCTTGCGATAGGGCGTTAATACCTCCAGAGATGCCTTGATATCCTTAAAGGACTGTATCCGGAAGGTTTCTTCCCTGGGCGTCAGGCCGATAGCCCGCAAATATCGTTTCAGGATATCAGCCGCTTTCTTCTCTTCCGGCGTGCCGCCCAGCCGGGGGAATGACAGCCGCTTCAATAGTTGGAAGGCATTGTGTTCGTCAAAAACTATATTATTCATATATTCCCATTTCTCCTTTTTTTGCCCCTGATGCTTGCTTAAGTTTTTCAATGAAATCCTCGCGCACCGGGTAAAAGATATCCAGCATCACAAACGGCTCATCGCCAATACAAGTGTCGCTGTGTGAAACATTGGCGGGGATACAGTAGAAATCCCCCTTCTGCACGACTCGCTCCTCATCCCCGATGCGCAACACGGCTTTGCCAGTATATACTAGGCCAATTTGTTCGTGATGATGAGAGTGCATCGGCACAGTATGACCAGGCAGTGTTGCATTGAAAACCATCATCATCTTTTCGCCATGAAGACCAGTAAGAATAGTTGTTTCAAGCCCTGGCATTTGGGTAAGTTTTGGGGCATCGGCTGGATTGACAAAGTATGGAATCTTTCCTTGAATCATATCCGCATCTCCTCTGCCAGCATATCAAAACTTTATTGTTGCGCCTATTCCAAGAAAATCATCGTTAATAATGGGTGTCAGCGAGAGGTTATCCGACTTACCCTGGTTTAACCGGACTACCTTTATGCCGACTACAGTTCCGACCACCGCTCCGACAAAGACGTCTGAAGTCCAGTGGGCGTTGTAATAGACCCTTTGCATGGCCACCAGACTGGCCAGCCCGTATGAAACCACGTCTATAGTCGGGCTGTCCGTTGATTCTGAGACCACAGCCGCCCAGGTAAATGCGGTCGTCACATCGCCGGAAGGAAAGGCGGACGAGCCGACGTCTTTCCTGTGTTTATCAAAGAAATGGAATTCAAAAGGGTCATCGGTGCTGTGCGGCCGGACTCGTTTGGTAAAGCCCTTCATCGTGCCCATAATGGAATGCGAGAAGAAATTGGCTTCCAGCGCCAGAAACGCCGTGTCGGCAATCCGGTAATCGCCCAGGGCGTATGACAGGGCAAAGGTCCCGGCCGCGCCGTTGACTATGTAGCGCTGCGTTCCGAAGGGAACCGAAAGGTCGGCCAGGTAATCCACGGTGCCGGAGCGATGCTTGAGCGCAAAGTTCTTGACCGAGCGGTCTGTTTGCATTATCAGGAGGGCGCCGCCGGCGATGGCGCCGAAGGTCTTGACATCAGATGAATCCCAATGCGTAGGTGATTGCACTAAATTACCCGCATCACGGAATACCGAACCAACATAGTCCTCTGGTTTATGGGTCTGCCTGAATGACGGCGTCTGACTGCATCCGGTAATTAATAACGTAATAATAAAAACACAGATAGATGCCTTCATAATTGACAGATTCGGTATATTTGTTATTATCATATTATGCCAAGGCCATATATTATAATCCCATATCTTCTTCTGGCAAGTATAATCCTGATATATTTTCTCCTGCCGGTTCGGGCCCAGCAGCCGGGGATAGAGCCAGTCAAGCCGTCGCCCGCAGGCGAACCTCGCCCTAATGGCGGGCCGCCGCCCAAACCCATTGCCCAATCCGAATGGGCTGAGAAACGTTCAACCTACCTGACCCTGTATAACAGCAATTCCGTTGAGAAGCGTCTCAAGGCCGTTGAATTCATCAGCGCCCAATTATACGAGCGATTGATTATCTCGGATATGAAATACGCTTCCGAGGTGATGGAATTCCTGCTCCAGATACTGGCGGTTGAGAAGGACGACAGCGTTATTAATGCCGCCAAGGCCGCGCTGGCCAAATTACTGGGCCAGTCCGCCTGTATGGAATGGGCCGTCAAGAACCACAAGAAACTGGCCGTCAAGGAACCGTCCAAACTACGGTTTATTGAAGCCCTGAGCGATACCATGAAATCATATCTCAAGGACAGCGCTATTGTTATAGCTACTGATTTGGTGGACAAGTCACAGCCCAGCCGGGTCAGGTTATCGGCCATGGAGCTGATTGCCCGGGGCTCGTCCTCAAAATCCATTGAGATTATGCTGGAACTGGCCCGGGATGCCGATACCGGCGTCTGTAAATCAGCCCTGAACATACTGGCCGGGTTAAAGCCAATAGAAAAGGCCGGCGTATTAATAAAAATGCTGGCTGACGAAAAGAGGGCGGATATAAAGCAGGAAATCGGGCGCGCCCTGGAAATCATCGCCAACCAGAAACTTGGGGTTGATTCTAAGGCCTGGCAGAAATGGTGGGATGATAACCCTTTAAGCCGGGTGACCTTTCAGGCAGAGGTTGATGCGGCCATTAATAAGGGTGTAGATTATCTACTCCAACGCAATAGTTATGACGACGAATTGATATTTTATACCCTGATAAAGAGCCGGGTTAAAATACCCGATGCCGCCATAAACGCCATGCTGGACAAGGCGCTTAACAAGAAACTGGAAAAAACCTATAACGTGGCGTTACTGGCTATGGTCTTGTCAGACCTGGACCAGGTCAAATACTTGGACCGGATTACCCAATGCGCTGAATTTCTGCTGGCCGGGCAATCCGCGGCCGGTAACTGGCACTACGGAACCCCGATCACCAGGTATGTCAATACCCCTTCATCAGGACCTATCAGCCCGACCGACAGCACGTCCACCCGGTCAGTCAGGCGGGTGGCCATCAAGATGCCGCCCCGGCGGGCGGATACGGATTATGACAACTCCTGCACCCAGTATGCCATCCTGGGCCTGAGGGCCTGTGCCGATGCCCTAATCGAAATCCCCAAGCAGGTCTGGACTGATGCGGAAAGGCATCTCCTGCTCAACCAGGGCGCAGACGGCGGCTGGGCCTATTTTGCTCCTTCAGGTAGAATTACTTACGGCAGTATGACCGCCGGCGGCTTAGGCGGGCTGGCCATCTGCAAATTCTATCTCAATAAGGAAATCAAAGACGATAAGAACATCAAGCGGGGCATGGACTGGCTGGCCCAGAATTTTACGGTTCGGGAAAACCCCAAACACAGCGGTTGGCACTATTATTATCTATACGCATTAGAGCGGGCCGGTATCTTTGCCGGCACCGAACAATTCGGCGGCAACGAATGGTATCCCATCGGCGCGAATTACCTGATTAACGAACAGAAACCGAACGGCTCCTGGAACGGTGGCGTCCCGACCCAGGACACCTGTTTTGCTATCCTGTTCCTGAGACGGGCTACCCAGCCGCTCAAGATTAAAATTGAAATCACCCCGGGCGGCGCGCCCACAAGTGAACCTCGCCCTAATAGCGGGGAGGGGAAGTGAGATACATTTACCATATATTTTTTCCGCTAAATATATTGACATTTTATTCATATTTGGTTTAGTGCGATTTTTCACGAAGGTGGCAGGATATAATTAAGTAGTTCGCAGCATTAGATAGACCTATGTTGTTTGATTTTGCGGCAGTTTTGGTTTTCATTGTAATCTCGATATTCTTCATATTTGGCACGCTGGTATTTTCATGGATTGTCCGTCCGAGCAAGCCATCGGCGGCTAAGTCATCCACCTATGAGTGCGGCGAGATTCCGGCCGGCGATGCCTGGATTAAATTCAATATCCATTTCTATGTCATTGCTCTAATCTTCATTATATTTGAGGTGGAAATCCTGGTGCTTTTCCCCTGGGCGGTCGTATTTAAGGAACTGGGCATGACTGCTTTTATCGAGATGCTGGTTTTTGTCGGTATCCTGGCGCTGGGTCTGGCCTATCTCTGGAAAAAGGGCGATTTGGATTGGGTGAAGGGGACTGATTATATGAAGGACGCCCCGATGCCTTCGGATGCGGGGCGCTCCGCTCGTGAGCATCGGAGCGAGGAGAAGTCCGCCAAAGGCGGATCCGCCTCCGGCGGAAAGGACTAGGCTTACGATTTAAGATTTGAGATTCAAGATTAAAGGTATGAGTTTGATAGAGAATCGTTTTGACAAGAATTTCATCGTCACCAGTGCGGATTTTTTCATCAACTGGGGACGGGCTAATTCGCTCTGGCCGGTGTCCTTCGGGCTGGCTTGCTGCGCTATTGAAATGATGGCGACCGGTATGGCCCGCTATGATATCGCCCGTTTCGGAGCCGAGGCGTTTCGGCCTTCGCCCCGGCAGGCGGACCTGATGATTGTAGCCGGGACCATCTCGCACAAGATGGCCTCGCGGGTGAAATTGATATATGACCAGATGTCTGAGCCCAAGTATGTTATGGCTATGGGCTCCTGCGCCTGCAGCGGTGGGCCGTTTGTCAAGCATTCGTATTCGGTGCTCAAGGGTGCTGATTTGATTATTCCGGTGGATGTCTATATCCCGGGCTGCCCGCCCAGGCCTGAGGCGTTGCTGGACGGGCTGATGAAACTGCAGAAGCTGATAAGGAAGAAGAGTATAGCGAAAGCGGGAAAATGACGAATGACGAATGACGAAGGACGAATGACGAAATGATGTCATTCTGAACTTGGTTCAGAATCTCAGTAGATGCTGAAATAAATTCAGCATGACACATTTGGTGTCCAGCATGACACCATCGTGTTCAGTATAGGGGCGAAAGATACGGTTTATGACAGCGAATGAGATATTTGAGAAGTTAAAGAGCCAGGTGGGCGCGGATAAAATAGAATTCCAGGATAACCCGCTGACGCCGTTTGTCAAGGTTAAGGCGGATGCCATCGCCCAAGTAGCGCAATTCCTTAAAGACACTCCGGATTTGGGGTTTGATTCGCTCATGTGCCTGACGGCCGTTGATAATCCGGCTAATTTCGCAATCGTGTATCTTCTTTTTTCGATGAAGCATGGGCATAAAGTAACCCTGAAGGTGGAAACACCAAAGGATAATCCGGTTGTGTTGACCGTGGAAAAGACCTGGGCGGCAGCCAATTGGTTTGAACGCGAGGTCTATGACCTGTTCGGCGTAAAGTTTGCCGGGCACAGTAATTTGGTCCGGATTATGCTGCCTGATGATTGGGATGGGCATCCGTTACGGAAGGATTACCAGTATCCGGCAATCTATCGCGGATTGCCGTTGTAAGATAAATATATGAGCCAGAACCAGGAACCGACAACTATAGTCAAGAACGCGGCCACGCGCATGTCAGAGGTAGTGCTGGGCGAAGAGATGCTGATTAATATGGGGCCGCAGCATCCGTCCACGCACGGCGTGCTGAATAAGGTGCTCAAGACGGACGGCGAGATAATCAGCGAGGTGTTCCCGCAGGTCGGTTATTTGCACCGGGGCCTGGAGAAGATAGCTGAGAAACTTAATTATCACCAGTTCATGCCCTATACGGACCGGATAGATTATCTGGCGTCGATGAACTGCAATATGGCTTATGCCATGGCGGTTGAGAAACTGGCTTCTATTGAAGTGCCCAAGCGGGCCGAGTATATCCGGGTGGTTATGGCTGAGTTTAACCGGATTGCCACGCACCTGGTTTTTATGGGCACGATGGGACTGGAGACCGGTGCTTGGACGCCCATTGTTTATGGGTTCCGGGAAAGGGAAGAGATACTTGATTTATTTGAGATGACCTGCGGCCAGCGGCTGACCTATAATTATATGCGCATCGGCGGTGTGTCAGACGACCTGCCCAGCGGGTTTGTCGATAAGGCGCGCAGGTTCTGCGATATGCTGGAGCAGAAATGGGTGGAGTATAATAATCTCCTTTCATATAATCAGATATTTATTATGAGGATGGCCAAGGTCGGCGTATTGCCGGTGGATTTGGCCATTGATTACGGCGTGACCGGGCCGGTGCTAAGGGGCTCGGGCGTAAAATGGGATTTGCGCAAGAACGAGCCGTATTCGGTCTATCCGGAATTGGAGTTTGATATACCAATCGGCACCGGCGAGCTAGGTCAGGTAGGCGATGCTTGGGACAGGTATATGGTTCGGATGAGGGAGATAAAGCAGAGCATCCGGATTATCCGCCAGGCGTTGGATAAGATGCCGTCCGGCGAGGTCCGGGCCAAGGTGGGCCGGATATTCAAGCCGGCTGCCGGCGAGGTCTATTCCCGGGCTGAGAATCCGCGCGGTGAATTGGGATTCTACGTGGTCAGCGATGGCTCGGCTAATCCTTACCGGCTGAAGATTCGGACCGCTTCATTTAATAATCTCAGCGCGGTTCCGCCTATCAGCAAGGGGATGATGATATCGGATTTTGTAATGACCTTGGGCAGTTTTGATATTGTATTGCCCGAGGTGGACAGATAAGCCAACCCCGAAAGAATTCGGGATGGTAGATGGTGGATATTATTTTACGCCATGTTAAAAGAATATATTGACGCGATAAAGAGTTTTGCTGAGCAGTATCTGCCGGTGATAAATGTGCCGGTGGAGCTGTGGTATATTGTCTGGCTATTTATCTTTGGCGGCATAGTATTAGGCGGGATGATGATGTTCGGCGGCTTGGGCGCGTATATGGAGCGCCGGGTAGCCGGATTCCTCCAGAGCCGTTTGGGCCCGAACCGGGTCGGGCCGCAAGGCCTGCTGCAGTTTATGGCGGATGGCATTAAACTGGTGCTCAAGGAAGATCTGATACCGGCGGCCGCGGATAAGATACTCTTCCGGCTGGCTCCGTATGTGCTGTTTATCGGGACGCTGGGTGTATTTGCGGCACTGCCGTTCAGCAAGTATGTCGGCATCACCAATCTGAATCTTGGGTTGCTTTATATTTTGGCTATCTCAAGCCTGGTAGTTATCGGGATTATCATGGCCGGATGGAGTAGCGGTAACAAGTGGTCTTTGCTGGGCGCGATGCGCTCGGTGGCACAGATTATCAGTTATGAAATCCCCATCGGCATCTGTTTCCTGACTATTATAATGATGGCTGGTACCATGAATATGAACACGATAACTGACCTACAGTCGGGCAGTGTCATCAATTGGTATATATTCAGGTATCCGCCGATAACCCTGATTCTGTTTCTTATCTATTTTATCGCGTCAATGGCCGAGGTTAACCGGACGCCCTTTGATATTCCGGAGGCGGAATCGGAAATCGTGGGCGGTTATCATACCGAATACAGCGGCATGCGCTTTGCTTTCTTTTATATGGGTGAATACGGCAATATGTTCGCGGTCTGCGCTATTGCTTCCATACTATTCCTGGGCGGCTGGCAGAGCCCGTTGCCGTTCTTCATCCTGAATGAGTTGTTCGGGGATTATGCGGTCTTAACCGCGATTGAGGGCTTTGGCTGGTTCCTGTCCAAGGCCATGTTTCTGGTATTTATGATGATGTGGCTGCGCTGGACCCTGCCGCGCTATCGGGTGGACCAGCTCATGTCGTTGTGCTGGAAGGTGCTCTTGCCGTTTTCCCTGGCCTGTATGCTGATAATCGGTTTTTGGATGCTTAAGTAACTATGGTTAACTATTTTAAGTCCATTGTGGTCGGGTTATGGTCGGTCCTGGTCGGGCTGGCTATTACCATCAAGTATTTCTTCTCCAAGAAGGCGACTATGGAGTATCCTGAGCAGCGCTGGACCATGCCCGAGCGTTTCCGGGGGATGGTCAAGTGCGACAGTAATAAATGCATTTCCTGTTTATATTGCGTTAATATTTGCCCGGTCAGTTTGATTACCCTGGAGAATGTCAAGTTGGATGTTCCTGGCAAGGTTATGACCTTGGACGGTAAGGAAATGAAACGGCTTAAAGACGTGACCAAGTTCGAGGTGGATATCTCAAAATGCATATTCTGCGGCTTGTGCACTGAGGGCTGTCCGACCGGCGCGATATATATGAGTAAGGATTACGAGCTGGCTTGCTACAGCCGTAAGGATATGGTTTATCAGTATGCGCCTGATAGTCAACGACCATAAAGGTCGTTGTCTACCGGTAGGCAACGAGGTTTATCCTCGTTGATATTGTATTATGCAATTTAGTGATTTGATTTATCAGATGATTTTCTACGCGGTGGCAGCGATAGTGCTTGGCTCGGCCGTAATCGTGGCCCTGTCGCGCAATATAGTTTATTCCGCCTTTGCGCTGTTGCTGACTTTTTTCAGCATTGCCGGGGTCTATGTGTTCCTTTCGGCTGAATTCCTGGCCGTGGCCCAGGTGGTTATATATGTCGGCGGCATCCTGGTCCTGATTATCTTTGCCGTGATGTTGACCAACAAGGTCAAGGATGTAAATTTGTCCAACCCTTCGGCGCCGGCGTATATTGCCGGACCGCTGGTGGCGCTGATATTTGCCGGTTTGGTCTGGCTGATTACCAGCACACCCTGGAAGGTGGCGCTATCCCAGGATATGGGGACGGTTAATGACATCGGGAATATCCTGATGGGCAAATATATGCTGGCGTTTGAAGTGGCGGCCGTGTTGTTGTTGGGCGCCTTGCTGGGCGCGGCGTATCTGGCTCGCCCCGTTAGAAGCGCGCACGGCCGTAAGAATAACACTTTAAGCGGGTCTGATTCCACGTTATCGGACGCTTCTAACGGGGCCAGGAAGGAACGGAATTAAAATGATACCTTTACAACATTTTTTAATAGTAAGCGCCGGGTTACTCTGCCTGGGGCTCTATATTGTCCTGGTCCGCAAGAACGCCGTGGCTATCCTGATGGGTATTGAATTGATTCTCAATGGCGCCAGTATTGCTTTTGTGGCTTTTTCGCGTTATGTGTCCGGCGCGGTTACCGGGCAGACGTTTGTTATTTTTATAATAATTATCGCGGTCTGCGAAGCGGCTGTGGCTCTGGCTATTATACTTAATATCTACCAAAATTTCCGGACTGTGGATACTGACCAGACCAAGGAATTAAAGGGTTAACATATGGAAAATTACCTGTGGTTGATACCGTTCCTACCGGCTTGCGGGGCAGTCATCCTGCTGATTATCGGCCGGTTCCTGCCTAAGGCGTTGGTGAGTATCCTGGCCTGTGGAACGATTTTCACCTCATTTATACTGGCAGTTATCACCTTTGTCCAATTATTGGGCCTGCCGGCTGATGAGCGGATTATCCACCAGACCGTCTATACCTGGCTTCAGGCCGGCGTATTCAAGGCGTCCGTGGCGTTCCTGGTTGACCCGCTTTCTATTATTATGCTCCTGGTGGTGACCGGGGTCGGATTCCTGATACACGTTTATTCCATCGGCTATATGGCTGATGATAAACGTTACTCCAGGTATTTCGGGTTCCTCAATCTGTTCGTATTCGCCATGCTGTTGCTGGTCTCGGGCGACAACCTGCTGATGATGTTTATCGGCTGGGAAGGCGTGGGGCTGTGTTCCTATTTCTTAATCGGATTCTGGTTTGAGAAGACGGCCAATGCCGTGGCCGGTATGAAGGCGTTCATCGTCAACCGCATCGGCGACTTCGGGTTTATCATCGGCATGATGCTCTTGTTCTGGAGTTTGGGGCAGGTCAGCGGCCAGTGGACCGTGACCTTTACAGAATTAAGAGAACACGCGCATTATCTGACTCCGGCCATCGCCACGGCCATCGGGATATTGCTCTTTGTCGGCGCCTGCGGCAAATCAGCCCAGATACCGTTATATATTTGGCTGCCTGATGCCATGGCCGGCCCGACCCCGGTCTCGGCTCTAATCCACGCGGCCACCATGGTTACAGCCGGCGTATATATGATTGCCCGGATGAATTTCGTCTATGTGCTTTCTCCGACAGCCATGATGGTCGTGGCTATTGTCGGTGTCAGTACGGCGCTGTTCGCCGGCACCATCGGCTTGTTCCAGAAGGATATCAAGAAGGTGCTGGCCTATTCCACCATCAGCCAGTTGGGTTATATGTTCCTGGGCGTAGGGGTGGGCGCATTTGGGGCCGGTATCTTCCACCTGATGACCCATGCATTCTTTAAGGCGTTGCTCTTTATGGGTTCGGGCAGTGTTATCCACGGTACCGGCGGCGAGCAGGATATTGAGAAGATGGGCGGATTGAGGAAATATATGCCGGTGACATTCTGGACATTCCTAATCGGAACGTTGGCCATTGCCGGTATTCCGGGACTGTCTGGATTCTTCAGCAAGGATGAGATTCTCTGGAAGGCGTTTTCTTCGTCAAATGGGCATTGGGCGTTATGGCTGGTCGGGCTGATTGCCGCAGGATGCACCTCATTCTATATGTTCCGGCTGCTGTTCAAGACCTTCTTCGGCAAGAATCGTTCCTTGCATCCTGAACACGAAACACCGGAACAGGAGGTTTCAGGTAGTCCTGAATGCTGCGATACACCAGATGCTCATCATGAAAAACATCCGCATATCCACGAATCGCCCTGGATTATGACGGCGCCCTTGGTGATACTGGCGTTGCTGTCAATCGTCGGCGGTTATGTGGGTATTCCGGCCATCATCGGCGGCGCGAATCACATAGAGCATTTCATGGCGCCGGTGTTTGAGACGCACCAGGAAGCAGTTGCCACTCACGGGGAAGCGCCGCTTGAACATCAAGAGGGTAGCCACGGCACGGAATTATTGTTGATGATTGTCTCGGTATTGGTCGCGCTGGGCGGCATCAGCACGGCATATTATTTTTATATGGTTAAGCCGCACCTGCCCAAGCAGATAGCCGCTAAATTCGCCTTTATCTATAATCTGGTATTCAATAAATATTATGTGGATGAGATTTACCAGAAGGTCTTTGTAAGTAATCTGCTACGCCTGAATAACCTGTTGGCCTATCAGATTGACTTAGGGATAATTGACTGGATAGTCAATGCCGTTGGATTAGGGTCAGTCAAGGCCGCCATTGGCAGCGGCTGGACTGACCAGACCTTTGTAGATGGTGCAGTGAATGGGACTGCGACCACGGTATTAACCGGCGGTAAGGTGGCCAGAATACCGCAGACCGGACGGCTGAAAAACTATCTGACCTGGGCCGTGGCCGGCGTGGCGCTAATGATTGTCGGGTTCTGGCTGTTGTTGAGATAACAAAAGCATAAACCATAACCAGATTTTATGCTTATTTAATGAGGAGTGCGAGTTATGATTTCAAATTATCTTCTGTCGCTGCTGATTTTCCTGCCGATGATGGCCGTGCCGCTCATCCTGTTCCTGCCGGCCAAGGCGCACAAGACCATCCGCTGGACCACCGTCATCTTTACGGCTATCCAGTTGGCCCTGACGATTTACCTGCTGACCATCTACAACACCAAGACGGCTGATTTCCAGTTCGTGGAAAAGTATAGTTGGATTCCGGCCTTTAATGTGGAATACCATTTGGGGGTGGATGGCCTGGCTATCCTGATGGTTCTGCTGACCCCGCTCATCTGCTTTGTCGGCATCTTTGCCTCGTGGGGCATCAACAAGGGCGTCAAGGGATATTTCATCCTCTATATGATTCTTAATACCGGGATGATGGGCGTGTTCTGCTCCCTGGATTTCTTCC
>JBBTIZ010000076.1:0-5362 GCA_038059695.1 Planctomycetota bacterium | reverse complement strand
AGCGATTCGATTAACGTCTTTAGATTATTCTGGCTTATTAACATAATTGTTTATTCGCTAAATCCGGCCACCCAATGGCCTACATAATGGGTTGTGGCTATTACGAGAATTACTATCAGCAAATGTTCAAGAACTACCCGGCTGATTTTGTTACCTTGTTTTTGAGCCAGCCGAATACTGACGGTTGTTATGAGAAATAAACCCCAGGCAATGGCCACGACAATGGCTATAGGAAATTCAACTGACAGCAGGCCTGGAATATTTATTGTTTTTGAGAAGTCCCATAACAGGACCGGTATGGTAAAGGTCAGCGCCACCACAAACTTGGCGATAAAGGTGGAGACCGTGGCCATCCAGATTTCTGCGGTGGTATGCTTGTTCTCTGATTCTTCGGAAATATGGATACCCAGCGCGTCTGAGAAGGCGTCGGCAATGGCAATGGTGATGATGCCGCCCAGCACCGCGAATTTGGAATGGGTGCCTGAATGCAATCCGACCATCAGGCCCAGAGTGGTGATTACGCCTGAAGTAGAGCCGAAACTGAACCCGGTGGTTAGAGCATGGTTCACCCCGTTAGAGATGTCGCTGATTTTATTAGGTAAAGTAGGTGTATTCCCACTATTTATTTTATTAGAAACGGCTGGTGCAATGTCACGTGGCGCCAAGGCGCCACTATCTCTAACGGGGTTCATATAATAAAATTTTCTTTATCTTCCTGGTTATAGGTGGCCAGGGGCGGCGGCACTGTGGCGTCAAATCCGGCCTCGTATCCGAAATTGGCTTTAACATTGTTGTAAATCATCTTATTCAGGAGCATCAGGGGAATCCCGACCGGGCAGGCCCGTTCGCACTCGCCACAATCCACACAGCGTCCGGCCAGATGGTAAGCCCGGGTCAGGTTCCACATGAAGTTGCCGGCCGGATTCGGTGATGTCGGTATCCACTGGGGCTGGTTCTTGTCCGCAATACAGCGGTTGCAATAGCACATAGGGCATATCTGCCGGCAGGCGTAGCACTTGATGCATTTGGAGAATTCCTTGTCCCAGAACGCCCGGCGTTCGGTCGGGGATAATTTCATCAGTTCCGCTATCTGCTTATTCGTTTCATCTGATTTATAGCCATTAACCGGCGTCTCTATCAGTTCGTCATAAGCGGTTGCTATTTTGTCATTGCTTGATGTCGCGATAATATAGACATCGTTTCTGGTGAGTTGATGTTCCTGAATCAGTCCGGTGATGGCTCGCAGGTTTGAGTATGAGGCGACGATGCCGCGCCGGCCCAACGTCTTGACCTCCGGTTTCAGCAGGTATTTACTCAGCATCACTACGCAGGTGTCATCGTATATCAGGCGGCTGGCTTCTTCAGGAGCGGTAATCATGACCGGCCTGGCTAGTTCCGGGTTGTCGCCCTTTTCATAGCCGATAAAGACGCCGATGGTCTTGGCTTCCAGTAATTCCTTCACCCGTGACTTGAGTTTGTCTATCATAATATTACAATCTGTCATTCCTGCGGAAGCAGGAATCCAGACATTATAGATTCCCGCCGGAGTTTATCCCGCTGGATTCCGTGTCAAGCACGGAATGACAAGCGGGGCGGGAATGACCTATCGGAGAAAGCGGTCCCAATGCCTTTACGGCATCAGTGACCTTATTAACTACCTCAACGAATTTATTGCCTTCGGCGGCCGAGACCCAGGAGAAATGGATTCGGCCTGGTTCAATACCGGCAAATTCCAGCATATCCTTAAATACCATCCAGCGCCTCCGGGCCAGGAAATTACCGCTCCGGTAATGGCAGTCGTTCGGATGGCAACCCGAGACCAGGATGCCGTCCGCGCCGACCTCAAATGCCTTCATCAGGAAGAGCGGGTCCAGCCGGCCGGTGCAGGGCACCTTGATAACCCGGATATTCGGCGCATACTTTAATCGGCTGGTTCCGGCCAGGTCCGCGCCGGCATAGCTGCACCAGTTGCACAGGAAGGCGATTATCTTGGGCTCAAAACTGCTTGACATAATTATTTTATACTTACTTCGTAAATCCGGTCTAAGCGGAACTGCCGGTCCTCGGAACAGTGATGGCAATAGGCCGAGACATAGGTCTTGCCTAAAAAGGAATAGATATTAAACGGCGTTATTTCCCGCTGGGATTCGTCGCCCTTGTTGTTCCGGTATTTAATCCCAACGGACTGGCCTTTATCTATCGCCTGTTTCAGTCCGATTTTATCGTCCGGCAGTTCTATCTTATCAAAAACATAGTCAGAGAATTTTAAGCCGCTGGTGGTTCGGCTGGCGATATCCTGGACGGTCATCTTGTTTTCTAATCGTTCCAGGCACATATTATAGAGTTTCATTACCACCACGGCATCAGCCAGTGCCCGGTGGTATCCGCTCTGCTCAATATTCAGGGACTTGCCCAACGTTGATAACTTGTGGTTCTCAACATTCTTGAAGCACATCCGGGACAGTTCGCAGGAGTCAATCAGCAGATTAGCCGGCGGTTTAATCTTGTAAATAGAAACAGCGGCCATCAAGAATCCGACATCGAACGAGACATTATGGGCCATTAGCGGGGCATCGCCGATATAATCCAGGAACGACAGCATGGCATCCTTTTCATACGGCGCATTCTTGACCATCTCATCGGTAATGCCGTGGATATTAATGACCACCTGGGGGATCGGTATCCCGGGATTGACAAAGGAGTTAAAGGTATCAATCACGGTGCCATCCCCGGCATTAAACCGGACCGCCCCGATTTCCACTATCTTGTCCTTTATCGGATATAAGCCCGTGGTTTCGAAATCGAATGCAATGAGAGCGTCGTGCGTTGTGGGTCGTGCGTCTTGCGTCATTAAAATCTATCCCTTCACCACCGCTTCAATGAATCTGTTAAGTTTGCGGCCTAATTTATCGTATTCTTCCATAAAGTAATCAAATATCTTCTTGTCTTTCAATGAATCGGTTTCGTAAAGAAGCTCCATGTGTTCAATAGTTTCATTGCAGGATGAATGTGCATAGATAAGGAATTTAATATAATCCAGTTTATAACGTTTTCTGCCAAACCCCTCGACAATATTTGCTGGTATAGTTTTGGAAGAGCGTCTTATCTGTGAACCTTCCTCGTATAATTCAAAGTGTGGCAACTTTAAGGCCATTTTATGTATTTCAACTGCTAAAGAATGCGCTAATTTATATACCTCTAAATCCTTATAGCTTTGCATTAGTTGGTTCCTCCTTGTATATCCTAACGCATAACGCCAGACGCAGGACGCATTACGATAACGACAGTATCTCCGCGTAAACCTGTTCTTCGGTTATGCCGGCCAAATCAGGGCATTTAGAAAGGCAGGTGGCGACGCAGACGCCGCA
This sequence comes from Planctomycetota bacterium, assembly GCA_038059695.1. Lineage (GTDB taxonomy): Bacteria > Planctomycetota > MHYJ01 > JACQXL01 > JACQXL01 > JACRIK01. Next base: position 1,994 of record JBBTIZ010000076.1, on the reverse strand, counting down.
TCCCTGGCAGAGCCCTTCATTGACCTTGGCTACCTGTCTGATTAACTGGCCCTGTTTATTCTTAATATCCTTTAGTTCTATTGCTTTATAAGGGCAGGCATTAATGCACATCTGGCAGCCGGTGCAGAGCGTTTCATTAATCCGGGCCACCGTGCCTTCTTTGTTGAGGGTATCGCGCGAGAATAATGCCATGACCTTGCAGGCCGCGCCTGATGCCTGGGAGACCGCGTCCGGGATATCCTTGGGCGCCTGGCAGGCGCCGGCCAGGAATATGCCGGCATTGGTCGTCTCGACCGGCCGCAGTTTCGGATGCGCCTCGGTCAGCCAGTTGTATTTATCATAAGAGGTACCTAACTTCTGATATAATTTCTCTATACCTTTGGGCGCGACCATGGCCGAGGCCAAGACCACCATATCTGTTTCTATCTCCACCTTGTTGCCGCTTAGGGTATCCATTCCGCGGACAATGAGTTTGTCTTTCTTGCGGTAGATTCGGCTGACCCGGCCGCGTAAATAAACCGCTCCGTCTTCCTCTATGGCACGTGTGACAAATTCCTCGTAGCCCTTGCCGCCGGCCCGGATATCTATATAAAATACATAGGCCTGGCCGTGGTGGACCTTATGTTTATAGAGCATGGTTTGCTTGGCCGTATACATACAGCAGATTTTGGAGCAGTAGGGGAGGCCTTTGGATGGGTCGCGCGAGCCGACGCACTGAATAAAGACCACGTTCTCAGGCACCTTGCCGTCCGATGGGCGCTTAATTTCACCCTTGGTCGGGCCCGAGGCGCTGATAATCCGCTCAAACTGCAAACCATTAATTACGTCCTTGTACTTTCCGTATCCATACTCTCCGTAGAGGTTATTGGGAATGAGTTCAAAACCGGTGGCCACGACGATGGCGCCGATTTTCTCGGTGATGATTTCATCCTGCTGGGTATAATCAATAGCGCCGGGCGGGCAGACCTTTTCGCATAAGCCACAGCGGTCCTTGAGTAGTTTAGTGCAGGTATTTTTATCTATGACCGGGATATTGGGCACGGCCTGGGGAAAGGGCACGTAAATAGCCGTCCGATATCCGGTGCCCTGGTCAAACTCTGATGGAATCTTCTTCTGCGGACATTTTAGGTAACACAAGCCGCAGCCGGTGCAGACGCTCTCCTTGACGAACCGGGCTTTCTTGCGGATGGTTACCTCAAAGTTGCCCAGGTATCCTTTGATGCTTTCTATCTCGCTGTAGGTATATAATTTGATATTCTTATGCCGGGCGCAATCGACCATCTTGGGCGTCAGGATGCACTGCGAGCAATCCAGGGTCGGGAAGGTCTCGGATAATCCGGCCATCTTGCCGCCGATAGATGGCGTCTGTTCCACCAAAATAACCTGATGTCCGCCTTCGGCGATATCCAGTGCGGCCTGGATGCCGGCCACGCCGCCGCCGATGACCAGCGCCTTTTTGGTAATAGGTACCTGAATGTCGCCCAGCGGCGAATTCTGCTTGACCTTTTCAATCATTAATCCGGTCAGTTCTATGGCTTTGGGTGTGGCAATGGCTTTATCTTCGTGCACCCAGGAGCACTGCTCCCGGATATTGGCAATCTCGCAGAGATAGGGATTCAGTCCGGCCTCGGCTGAGGCGTTCCGGAATGTCGGTTCGTGCATCTTAGGCGAGCAACAGGCCACCACCACGCCGGTCAGTTTCTTTGACTTGATGGCATCCTTTAGCATATTCTGCCCGATTGAGGAGCACATATACTTGTAGTCCTCGGAATGGATTACGCCCTTCATCGTCAGTGCGGCATCGCGCACACCGACCACATCCACGGTCCGGGCAATGTTCTCGCCGCAATGACAGACAAAAACGCCGATTCTTGACATATATTACTTGTTATGCGTTGTGCGTTGTCCCGCCTCGGCGGGACGACTAACGACGCTTGATGTATCCACAAAGTGCAGGTTCAATCCCAGTTCCTTGGGTTCAATGCCCATGGCCA
>JBBTIZ010000075.1:2447-15943 GCA_038059695.1 Planctomycetota bacterium | reverse complement strand
CCGGCCATAACTATCTCTTATCATACCCATAACTCCGATTATTCATAAATTTGCCTCCTCACTCTGTCACTCCCGCGAAAGCGGGAGTCCAGTCCCGCCTTGGCGGGATGAACGGCCTGGATTCCCGCCTACGCGGGAATGACAAAAAAGGATGCCTATTTCATTCTGTTAGACGCTTTTAGAATTATCTTTATTATCTTTCAGGTCTACATCCTTCATTCCCTTTTTGAACTCATTGACCGAAGAGCCCAAGCTTCGGGCCAGGGCCGGGATTTTACTCGCCCCAAAGAGTAATACCAGGATTACCCCGATAACCACCAGTTCCATTGTGCCAAGTCCAAACATATTAATCCTCCATTTCTAATATAATTAAATCTTTTTAATAACTGTTATTTTCTGGTAATTTGACACACCAAAATGAATTCCCATTAAAATATAACGCAAACATATCCCGATTATAAAAGCCACCGAAAGGTTACTTGTCAGCGCGCCTAATAACCCAATAGCAAAAGCCAGAAAAAACTCAGTTCTACTTCTGAGGCTTTTAATCAGTAAACAATGATGAATGCCGACAAAACAAAGAGTTAGCCCCAAAATTGGCAGAGGGATGAGTGAAAAAACTGCAATGACTTTTGTTCCAAGAACCAATGCTAAAACAATCAGGATGACACCAAAGATAACAGTTGCCAGGCCTGTCCGGGCTCCGAATTTATAGTGCGCCGTAAGACCGCCGGAGCCGTGACAAACCGGCAACCCACCGGTTAATCCGGCCCAGAGGTTACCTAATACCAACGAAATTGACAAACTACGGATTTTTACCCTCTTTGCCTTTTCGCCATAATAATAGCGCGCCGCATCCTCAGTGGCGACCAGAGCATTTCCAATGGTTAACGGTATTTGCGGAATAACTAATAAGAATAAAGCTGCGGCGATATTTTCCCAAGAAGGCAATGCCAGAAATAAATCAGAAGTGGGAGGTTGAGAGTTAAAACCTACTAAAGAAGAACGGAAAAATAAGAAAATGATACCTTCTTTAATAAGAATTAAACCGATACCAAGTTGAATCCCCCGGATAATGGGCTTGGTAAAAATGCGGTTTAATAATGAGCCCAGGTTAAAACAGGCGACCACGAGAAGGATTAAAGACATACACAGGGCAGCGGCGGCAATGATTCCGGCCGGGGCATGGCTGATAATCGCAATTGCGGCCATTGCTTTTAGCGGTTGGACCGGCAGGGGTATTTTGTAATACAGACCCGTAATAAGATAAAGCACCCCAACCCCGAGCACTGCGGCAAAGGGATTTATTCCGTTAATAACCACCAGCGCAATAAGGAGTGGTAATAAAGTTCCTATATCTCCAAACGCGCCGATAAATTCGCGGGTGGCAGACCGGATAAAATTAGTTTGCATAACCTACCTAACTATTACATGTCTCCCCGATAAGACAGCAGGGCTTATTTGAACAAAGGAGCCCGGCAGGCGTATTCCCCGAAGGGGTTAGTTTATCATTCATCCCGTGCGATTTTGCGTAACTGGTATCCGATGAAAAGAATCGTACACCAGACGCCGCCAAAGAAAAGGACCAGAAGCGCTAACAGAGGGACGCTCATTTTACCGGGTTCAAAGATTCCCGCGCCGGAGAATGCTCTGACCAACAAATAGGCGATGAATACCATCATTGCCCCGAATGCCGCAAATATTACCGGGCTGACGAGGTTTTTTGTTCTATTATCATTCATAGTATATTTATTTTAAGCTATTTTACGGGTTTATTATTGTTCGATTAATATTCGTTTTTATCCGATTCCATTTTCATCCGGCAGATATTCCTGCATATTTGTCTTCACTTGTTCAATTGCCTCAGCGCCTTCCTCCACCTCCCAGACCGAAATAAGCGGGAAGACCTTTGCGAAAATCAAGAACAACAGAGCCATAACGCTCAAGGCAGCCACCGTGATGCTCAATTCCACCCAGGAAGGCGTATAGGAGCCCCAGATCATTTCCTCTATCCGCGGCCTGGCTAAAGTGGGAACAATTATCGTAAACCGTTCCAGCCACATTCCCATGGCGACAAAAATACTTGAATAAAGCGCAATGCTGAACCAATTCTTCCGGAGGGTGGGAATAACTACCAGGAAAAGCAGCAAACCATAAACAACGCTGGCAACGAGCGCCGGGGCGGAATTCATTCCTTTTGAATAAATTATTGAAAACAAAACAGCCCAGCCGCCGAGCGCCAGGACAAATGCCGCAACCGAATTGATTTTCATGGTCGGCAGGCGCAGCGCCCTAACCAGCCGGTCGGTCGGAGTGAGAATAAAAAATGCCATCAACATTACCGCAAACATTCCGATAAATCCCCAACTGTGCACCTCGAAAATCTTTGCAAGGATTACTCTCATCTCGCTGGGTTCATTGCCATAGCCGGTGACGAGGTATTCCCCAAAGGTGGCGTAAAACCATAAGCCGAACATGAGTATTTGCAAGTAACAAAGGTATTTGAAATGGACTTCTTTCAGGAATGATTCCAAATGGAGCGCCTTGCGGGCAATCAGCATAGCGATCAAAAGAACGGCAATACCCGAGTAAATAGCGCCAATAACAAAGTAAGGGCCAAATATGGTTGAATGCCAAAGCGGCTGAACGCTCATGGCAAAAACATAAGACACCACCGTATGAACAGATACGGCTAACGGTATGATCATTATAGCGCTGGCGCCGATGGCCCGTTCAAGGCGTGTTTTCTGCGCTACGGTACCCCGCCAGTTTAAAGCAAGATTATTGTAAAAACTGTACAACAGGCCTCTGGTTGTCATCCGGTCCCTCATGGCTGCAATATCCGGTATGAGTGGCAGATATAGATAGACAATGGAAGCGAACAGATAGGAACTAATGCTGATAACATCCCATAACAATGGAGATTGAATGCGTCCCAGTGAAAAAACATTTAAAAGACGGTCCGGCCTTCCCATATCGCATAGTATCATAGAGGCCCCGATAAAGAGAGCAAATACCGTAATGGCTTCAGCCATCCGGGTAACGGGTCTGCGCCACTCGGCATTGCTGACACGTAAAATAGCGGAGATTAACGTGCCGGCATGTGATATCCCGATAAAAAAGACGAAATTAGTGATGTATATTCCCCAGAAGATGGGGCGGTTTAAACCGGTAACGCCCAAACCATAGACAAGTTGATATATCCACGCGCCAATACCAAATAGCACCAGAATAGTAAAAACAGTAAACCATCCCCAGTAGGCGCGGCCGGTGGCTTTCTTGGGCAGGTCTATCAATTGATTTGAGAAATTTGTTTTCATAATTTTTAATATTTATCTGGATAAGATTAGATATTTTCCTTAATAAAAAAGACCTTCGGTTCGGTGCCCAAGTGCTCCTCCAGTCGCATTATTTTATCTTTATTTTCTTTTACCAGCCGTGATATTTTACTGCCGGGGTCATTCAGGTCTCCAAAGGTGCGCGTTCCTCCGATGCAGGTGGCCGTGCAGGCAGGTTGGATTTCTCCATCGCGCACTTCACGCCATTCTTTCTTAGCCCTTTCCTCGGCAGCTATGATGCGGTGGATACAAAAGGTGCATTTTTCGGTAACACCTTTGGTCCTTACCTGAACCGACGGGTTGAATCCGCCCGCTGATGCGGTCATACCTTTTTCATCCAGGCGCTCAACATGAGGGAAGTGAGGTTTCTCCCAGTTGAAATACCTGCGTGAATAAGGGCAGTAAACGGTGCACATCCGGCAGCCGATGCAATTGTCATAGTTGATAAGCACTACGCCCCGTGATTCATCTTCATAAGTGGCTCCGACCGGGCAGGCCTTGATGCAGGGCGGATTCTCGCAGTGATTGCACGGTTGCGGCCTGGCGTGAATGGCAGGATGCTCCCCCCCTTCTTCTGTATATACGAGATGGTTCCAGAATATGCGCCGGGCATTCATTCCGCTGGAGTCAACAGTCACATTATTCTCCGACTTGCAGGCAATGGTGCAACTCTCGCAGCCCACGCATTTTCGCAGGTCAATAAGCATGCCGTAACGTTTCTTTTTGCCCTCAAACGCTTTTACGTCAGGAGAGGTTGTGTATTTTTTGGTGGTCAGGAGCGCTGCGCCGCCCAGCGCTGCAATGGCAACGCCCTTTAAGAAATCCATTCTGCTTATTCCGGCAGATTGTTCATCTTCTTTTATTATTTCATTTTTCTTTTCCATATTTTTTAATTTATCAGTATTATACTCCACCGAGATATGTTTTTGTCATTTCCTTTGTAATAAAAGCCGCCGGGTTATGTTTATGCATCAGCGCCAAATCTTCCTCTGTCATAAGGGTTACTTTTACTTTCGTGGGTACTGATTCCTGGCCGCCAATCGGGTCGGAGGGTGGGACATCTTTGACATGCGGGTCCATCCGCCTGATACCGTTCGGATTTATTCCTGAACCGCGCCTCGGGTCGCCAGGTATGACTTCACCGTCAATTTTTACATTCGTAGAACCATAGGCCCAGTGTCCGTAATGATAAGAAACCCCAATGACTCCTTTGCGGATTCCAGAAGTTGTTTTTAGTTTTCCGCCGCAAGGATATTTTCGCCCATTCTTTAAATCCCACATTCCTTCAGGGTTGGAGACCGAAGAGAGTTTTACCATATCGCCGTCTTTTAATCCATCTTTTTCCGCATCCTCTATATGCATCACCACATAGTTTTCGGGCAGGGTTTCCCTTATCCAGTAATATGCCGCCGTGCCTCTGAAGTTGGCGCCGCCTACTACCTTATATGTAATAAAAGTATAAGGATATCCGGCTTTTTCATCTATTGCCAATAAGTCGTTGCCAAAGAAGTCCATAACCGGACGGTATTCAGCAATGCCCGGGAGCCGCTTGCCTGTTCCCGGATGAATGGTTCTTTCGCAATCTTCCGAGTAGACATTCACCATCTTTGCCCACTTGTTTCCCATCTTGTCGCCGTCATACCCCTTTTCAAAGTCCTGGAAGCGGCCGCCCCGGTTAAAAATCGTTACCACCTTACGCCAGTATTGTTCGCCGGCAGCTTCACGCCAGCGGTCATAATCATACACTGACTTGGGTAAATGGGCATGCGCCTTTTTGAATATCTCTATTTCTTCATCGCTGGCATCGGGGACATCATCTCCGGGTTTATCACCCACCCCGATATCAGCGGCGCTTTTAAGGTAAAACTGGTCATAATGGGTAAAGTTCTGTCCTGGTCCAAAGCCATCGGGTCCATATCCCGGCAAACCCAATTTTTCAGCAATCGCCATTTTTACCGCATCCACGCTGATGGGCATTTCCTGCCCGTACACTTTGCAGTTATCAACAACAGGCGCTACTGTCGGCTGGCGCAGCGGATTTGCCTTATGAGGCATATTGGAAGATGGCCATTTTGAGGTCTGCAACTCTTCCAGATACGATACATCCGGGAAGATATAATCGGCATACATTGAACTTTCGCCGATAACAATATCATTGGCAAACAGGAGAGGCATTTTATTTACATCCGCCAGCGCCTCAATTATCTTTTGTGCGTTTCCGTTAGCTGCCGCGGGTGTTGTCCAGCAGGCTAGCCAAAGAGCTTTCAGCTTATAAGGATATCCCTCTGCCCCGGCTGGAATAGCTTCCTGATACACTCCCCATTTAGAGGGGCCATACCAGGGGCGCTTTGCAGGATATCCGGCAAAAATGGTTGAGTTTTCGTAGGTGGTATCCCGGTGACCTAATCCGCGGACAGAACATTGTTTGGAAAGTGGAATACCAAATGGCTTAAGCGAACCCGGATGCAGTTTAGCCATAACCGAATAGGGTTGATGGTCTTTTGTGCCTTTGAAATCCCAGGAGCCACCCCCCTTTTGCCATCCGCCTTTCCAGTCAATATTACCAATAAGTGTATTGAGGGTATTCAGCGAAAAAGTAGTCATCGTACCCCAGGCATTGCTGGCAGTGCCACGGTGGGAATCGGCTGCCGCTTTTTTCCCGTGGGATGTAAATTCTTTTGCCAGCCAGGTGATTGTTTCAGTTTCAATACCGCAGATAGAAGCCCATTCTTCAAATGTTTTTGAGAAGGCATACTCTTTAATGAGTTGCCAGGCCGATTTTACCCGGATGGTTTTTCCATCCTTTGATTGAATTTCACCTTGGAAAAACATATCGGCATCTACAGCATTGGTTACATCATCGGGAATCACTGGGATGATTTTCCCGTCTTGCGCAACGTATACTTTTGCAATATCCCCTTCCTGCACAGCTCCAATATCTTTAGCGCGCAGGAAATCACCCGGGCCATCGTCTTTATACTTTACAAGATAGTTTCCATTGGACCAACAGGTTTCCTTATCGGCAATAGCCGCGGCTTTGTTGGCGTTTGACATAAATTTCTTATCGTAGCGTTCATTTTCCAGTATCCACCGTATCATAGCCCATATCAACGCTCCATCGGTAGCCGGTTTTATAGGAACCCATTTATGTGATTTGGAACCGGTTTTTGATAGACGGGGATCAACCGATACCAGGGTTAGACGCCCCGAAGCCAGCCCTTCCGTTACGCGTTCGGCCAGGTGTGTTGGACCATAATTGGCTTCAAAAATAAGATGCCCAAAAAGCATCAAAAATTCGGTATGAAGAAAGTCGGTAGAAAAATAACAATGGTCAACTTTATATTTTCCGCCCCCTTCGTTTCTGAATTGCCCGTCTTCGGGATTTTGCTGCATGGCATATTCGGCATGACCGCATCTCTGTGAACCGCCGCAAACAGTGCAGTGATTCACCCAATTAATTGAGCCGAATCCTCCCTCAAACCAGCGCAGGTAAAATGCTTCGCGTCCATATTGCACCCGGCCGCCATACCATACGAACTGGTTATTCCTTGGACCAAAATCAGGATGGTCAGGGTCAATGAGAGTATTTAGATAGTTTTTACCTTTATAATCGGAGAACTTTGTTTTGAATGCTTCAACCGCCTTTTTCTTTTCTTCACCCTGCGGGGTATGGAGAAGTGTCATTACATCTTTTGACATCTCTTCCATTACCTGACGATCGCGCAATGCCCAGAGGTCGCGCAATCCTTCTACCTTACGGTTTTCCTCGCCTGGCACATCCTTAAAGAGAACCCCGCCCTCGCATATTTCCGTTACCGCCTGATTAAACTCAATGGTTTTCCATAAGTTCTCGCCACGTTTGCCGGCACGTTTCAATACTTTGGTGATACGATAGGGGTCGTACTGGACCTGAATACCACTCTGCCCCTTCAGGCACATTTTGCCGTCATAGAGGGCTTCATCTTTGGGATGGGTATTGTAATGAAAATGAGGCAGTTTGCCATTTGGACCATAAGGACTTCCTTCTAATTTTACGAGTACCCCTTGGTAAATTTTCGCCTTGATGTCGCAGTGAGCGTGACAGCCCATGCAGGTAGTGTGAATAATACTGGCTGGGTCTGCAAATGGATTTTCGCCTCTGGCGTATGCCGCGTCCAATTCTTTTTGGGCGAATGCCAATTTATCGCACAGCAAAACGCTGCCTCCCAGAAGAGCTGCGCTTTTAAAGAATTGCCTGCGGGACACAGTTGTGATACTCGCCTCATTAGGTGTCTGTCTTATTTTTTTCATAATTATATTAGAATATATGAATATGTTATAATGTCAAATAATTTATATAAAATTATTTAATAATTTTTCTTTTATATTCTTTGTGTCTAATATTAGCATAAACCTATATATTAGCGAAAAAGTATTACCCTGTCTTCCGGGTACTCAGAATATCTTTAGCAGTTTTTCCCTGATTAGTAAGTTTCTCTAATAACATCTCCCGGATAATATCAAACGCCTTGATAATCCTGGGATTGGCCAGGGAGTAGTAGATAGTGGTGCCGTCCCGCCGGGTCTCGACCACTCCTTTTTCCCGAAGAATAGTCAGGTGTTGGGAGAGATTTGCCTGGGAGACCCGGAGTTTCTTTACCAATGCGCCAACCGAACACTCGCCATTTCTCAGGCCATCCAGGATTTCCAATCTTTTGGGCGAGGTAAAGACCTGACAGACCTGGGCATGCATCTCGTAGAGTTTACCTCTTATCTTCTCCATAATATTAGAATATACGAATATATAATTGTGTCAAGTATTTTAATATAATTTATAAATATTTTCCGTGATTCCTGGCAGGGGCGTATCCGGTGAAGTGAGCCACCTATTGTTTCTTCAATAGGGCAATAAAGGCGACAACCCCCAGCGTAATCAGTATTTTCTTTTTAATAATTATTACTTTCCCTCACGGGATTCGTTGCTACTTTCCCTCAGTCCTTTCCAGCGGGCCAAGCACGATGCTCTCAAACTGAATCCGTCCGTTCCGGACCGCGAGTTCAATACAGGGCGCAGGAGGTTCGTCGCCTATGTTTGTGATGCCGGTCGATATCCCCATAGATTTACCATTGGTGAAGACCGTGCATCTGCCGCCGCTCCTGGTAAATCTTACATTGTTTAAGCCCGGGCGAAACCTTGTCGGTGGAACGGTGAGAACATCGCTGAATGTGCTTTTTCCAAGTTTAAAGACGCCTCTGGTAATAACAAGTTCCGCGGTGATGGTCTTGGGGTTTTTGGCATAGATAAAGAACTTGAGGGCAAGGGAGAAATCCTCGGGCGGCTTGCCTTTCCATTTTATGGATGCTGTTTTGGAGGTCTCGGGCAGGGCCACGAGTTGGCCCTGGGTCACCCGCCAGTATTCAGCCGTGCCGGTTTCCCAGTTGCTGATATCCCTGCCGTTGAAGAGGTTCTGCGAGCCGGTCAGGGCGGTCTTCTTGCGCTCATTCTCTTTCTGGGCGTCAATGATACTTTTGTCTATTTTTGTTGATAGTTCCCGGGCCGGTTTATTACCCGGGTCAATCTTCAGAATGGCTTCGATTGTGTTATAGGCAAACCGTTGGTATTTCTTATTGAGGCATTCATTGGCTAAGGCCAGTAATCCGGCGATAGTATCATTCTTTATCCTGGTAAATTGCGTTCCGCTCGGGTCAGTCCTTTCCAGGACGCGATAAACCTGGGCCAGTAATTCATCTTCTTCTTTGGTCCGGGCCGTATTGCCCTGCAAGGATTTGAGGCAGAGGCGGTAATTACGGACGGATTTATGGCCTTCCTTCAGTTTATCGTAGCACTCGCCCAGCCGGAATAATGCAACCGGAAAGTCCCGGCGGTATGAGACGGCCTTGGTGAATTTCTCCGCGGCCTCGTCATACTTATTCTGTTTGATAAGTGACAGCCCAGATTGGTAATAGACCTCAGCCAATTCATTGTCATCGGCGACGAGATAGTACCCAAGAAATGATAGAGGTAGCAGGACTATGATTATGGGCAGAAATATTCGCCAATCGTGATTATCAGCGGTTTTCATTATTTTTGCTCGCGCCATTTATCAAGTAAATCGGTTATCTGCCGGGCGTTATTTCCGTCCGGTTCTAACTCAAGGTATTTTTCAGCGTCTTTAATGGCCTCTTTAAAGTTAATGTCGGCCGAATAAGCCAGGGCCCGTTCATAATAGGCCGGCGCATAGCCAGGGTCTATTTTTATGGCGTCATTAAAGTCGGCCAGGGCCTTATCAAACTTACGTTGAGTTACATACCGCTTTCCCCGTTGGGTATACGCTTCTATATTTTTGGGATTCAGTTTGACTGCCTGAGTAAACTCCGTAATAGGATTGCCCAGGTCTCCCCGAACAATAAAAAAGTAACCGCGATAGAGATATGCAACATCATAAGTCGGGTCTATCTTGATGGCTTCACAGAGGTTAGCAATGCATTTGGGATGGTCATTAAGGTAAAGATATGCCCGGCCGCGCCCGGCATAAGCCGTTGCCTTTTTGGGGTCTATCTTAATCGCCTCGTCAAAGTCAGCCAGGGCCGGAGTTGTATCTCTTTGCTGGAGATAGACATTGCCCCGGCGGTAATACGCCTCGGCATTCTGCGGGTCTAACTCAATGGCTTGAGTGTACTCCTCTATTGCCAGGTCCGTCTTGCCCTGCTTGAAATGTTTATAGCCCTGGTCCAGCATCAATTCTGCCCGGCGCTCTTGCGGGCTGAGAAGTTTCCTTTTGTATCCGCCGATTTCCCGGTTGAGGTTGTCAAATAAATCACCGGCGGCCTTGTTGCAGGAATCAACTGCCAAAAGATTCTCCAGCATCCAGCAAGCCAGACGGGGGTATTTTCTGCCCTGGCATTCCTTGGTGAGATTAATCAGTTTGGAAGTATAGGCGATTTTTAGTTTGGAGAATTGGCTGCTGGTGGGGTCTATTTTATCCAGGCGCTGGCCGGCCAGGAGTAATAATTCCTCCGATTCTCTGGAGCGGCCGGCCTGTTTCTTCAGGCATTTCTGGCAGAGGCGGTAATTTCTTGCGGCTTTTTGCTTATCCTGCAGTTTTTCATAGCACTCGCCTAACCTAAAGAGGACATCCGGGAAGTCCTTCTTGTAGGATAAAACCTTGGTGAATTTAATAACCGCCTCGCTGTATTTATTTTGTTTCTGAAGTTCCACTCCGGATTGATAAAATATGTTAGCCATATCATCCTTGTTCTCAGCCGGCAGGAGACAAGCGGCCACAAGGAATATGAAGCCCGTTAGCACAACAACGTATTTCATCAAGATTATTTTTTAGGCGTCAGGACGATATTCTTGAATTTAGCCGTGAGGCCCTGGGCCCAGAGGCCGATGACCTTATTATGGGATTTTTCCAGATTGCCGGAGCGTTTAGACGTGCCCGGTCCCTGCACGGTAAATTTATTCCCATCTTTGGTAAATTTAATAGTTTGCCAGACGCCTATTTTACCGGGGTCGCACTCAATTCGTTGAAACATTACCACATTTTGTCCGGCTGCGGTTGACTGGAGGGTTTCACCACAGATAAAAGCCACGCAATGCGCCACGGCGTGTGGCCATCTCTTTTCCACCAGCACCTCAAATGATAAGACATAATCTTCGGGGAGAGGGGACTGGGTATCCACCACCAGAGGGCTCGGTTCGCCGCTGGCTTTTTTGGCTCCAGCCGGTATCTTGTTAAATACCAGATAGGGTTTTTCCACACTCCAGAGGTCCAGCCAGACATTGCGGTTAAACGTCCAGCCATTCAGGTCAGCGCCATTGAATATCTGGCCCTCTATTTGCTTATTACCGGAATTGTCTATTGGTATCTTGTTGAGCGCATCAGATGCCGTTTTATTGCCCGGGTCAACTGTTAGGACAAGATTATAAATCTTCCGGGCCAGGTTATAATATTTCTTCGTGCTGCACTCACTGCCTATCTTGGATAGTTTCTCGATGTGCTTGTTTTTTATGTTCTTAATCTGGACGCTGTTGGCGTCTATTTTCTCCAGGTTCTTACGGGCAGATAGAAGGGTGTTTTTCTCCTCATTATTGAGGGATGTTTTGCACTCAAGGCACCTCAGGCATAAACGATAGTTTTTAATAGCCGACGGAGTATTCTGGAGTTTTTCGTAGCATTCTCCCAATCTAAAGAACGCCTCAGGGAAAGCGCTTTTATAGGACAGCGCCTTGACGAACTTCTCAGTCGCCTCGTTAGGTTTGTTTTCCTTCAGAAGAGCCAGCCCGGATTGGTAATAGGTTAAGGCCATATCGGCATCATCATCCGCGAAGGCAAAAGCGCCTAAAAGCAGAGCCAATATAAAAACAGCAAGAATCTTATTTATTTCCATTGTTATTCTACTCTTCTTTACTGAGTTCTTTCTTTACGGTTTCCATATTTTCCAGGGCGGTTTTATTGTTCGGGTCTATCTTCAAGACCAGGGTAAATATTTCTTCGGCTAAGAGGTAGTCCTTATCCATCAGGCATTGAGTGCCCAGATTAAGCAGGGAGTTGATAAATTCCTGGTTAATCTCGGCAAGTTTATCGTCATAGATTCTTAATTTCTCGGTCTTGCGCATCAGCGTTTTTCGCAGTGAAACCATTTCCTCAGGCGGGGCCGGCAGTTTGTCAATGATTTCTATGCCCCGGCGGTTATTTTCATAAGCGAGTTCCTCATTCTTAAGCGCCTCATATGTCTCTCCCAGTTTAACGTAGGCCTCGATATAGTCCTCGTAGTAAGAAATCGCCTTGAGGAAGAAATCGCGAGCTTCCTCGTATTTTTTGTTCTTGAATGATTCCAAGCCCAGATTATAAACCTCCTTGGCGGCTTCTACTTTTTCCGGGTCTGCGGTCTTGGGTTCTACTTCTGGTTTATCTGTCTCAGGTTTTTCCGGTTCAGGCGGCGGGGGAACGGGTTTTTTTTCATCTTTGGGCGGGGTAACTTCTTTATCCATGACCTTAAGGAAACGGGCGTGTTTCATTGTGCTGTTGATTTCCTTGAGTTGATTGCCGATGGACTTGCCATCCTGGCCCGAGAAGACGTCTATAACATCCATACAGATATTCTGGGCTTTGTTAAGCATCTCCAGTGATTTATCAAGGGTGGCATTGCGTTCCTTGGGGTCTTCAATCTTATTGGCGCCGGCAATGAGTTTCTGCGCCTCGGTCAGGATATCGGTTGTCTCCTTGACGATAGCAGAGGCGTCCTTGTAAATGGCTTTGATGCGGTCTTTCTTGACAGTCATCTCGCCGTCCGGAGTGGCAATCTTGAGGGTGTCGCCTTCATCGGTGACCTTGCCGACGTACTTGTTGCCGTCTTTAAGAATCACCACCTCGGATATTACATAAGGTATGACCAGCAGAAATATCATAAAGGTTACGATGATAATAATGTTCGATTTTCTCATACGATACTCCTTTGTTATATTTTCAGAGATGATTTTCCCTTGTTGTATTCCCATCTTATTAGAGATAATATAAGCGATTAAGTCAAATAAAATCAGCCAGATGCCGGCATATCTTAAGTCGGCCGGTTGACCGGTTTTGTCAGTTCCAATACACCTTTGGCGGAGAGGGTTACCTTAAACACTTTTGTTTTGCCGGCGATAGTGAGGATGATCCGGCTTTTACCAGATTTCTTGTTATGCAGGTTGGCGTTGTATTTAATCCGTTCGGCGATTGCCTGATAGACGTGGCAGGGCACCTGGGCGCCATTTATCCTTGAGCCGGATAGAGTAATCTTATTATGACGAGAGTAGCCCCTCCGCTTCGCCCCTACGGGACTGCTGTCCCAAGGAAGTCCCGCCAGGGACGCTACGGGATAACTCGCTGTAACATCCTGACGGATTAACAGCGAGTAAAGATTAGCCACGGCCTTTAGTACGGCATTATCTATTGATTTATAGAGTGTGTTCACCCCGTTAGAGATGCGTTTTGATTTATTGTCTGATGCTTCCATACGAAATCACTCCCTGATATCATCAGCCCAGTAGTTTTCCGTTATTACGGTCGCCTGCGGCGACCTATCTCTAACGGGGTTCATAGTTCCATCCTATGACGGACGGTTTTCTTTATGACATCGTGCCGCCAGATGAATAAGCAGAGCATTACGAGTAAAACGCCGCTTATTAATATC
>JBBTIZ010000075.1:0-2347 GCA_038059695.1 Planctomycetota bacterium | reverse complement strand
GTGCCGCCAGATGAATAAGCAGAGCATTACGAGTAAAACGCCGCTTATTAATATCGGGTGTGTCCATACTGAGTAACCATGCATATCTTTATAGAAATGTCTCATTTCAGTAATATATGCAATAGGATTTAAATAGGCATAAAAAATATCCGGCAGGTCGAATACGGCTATAACAATCGGGGGTATGCCTAAAACTACCCCGAATATTACAAAAGATATTGCCGGACCTGAGTATAATAAGATTGTTTTTAACCATTGGACGAGGAGATAAAAGACCGAAACAGTCGCAATTAGCACCCAGATAGACAACCAGGTAATTAATGGCTGTTGATACGAACACATAATAATGAATCCTACAATCAGGATAGCAGCTAATAAGACAAAGAGGAAATGGGCCGGGTTTTGTTTACCTAATAGTTTATATGGCTGATTGCTGAGGCGGTTTCTTATATAAGAGAAGTAGTTTTCGCGGGAAAGTGTCAGTCCCAGAGAGAGGATAATCAAAAGAACCCCGTTAGTAATGAGATATACCGCAAATGATTCGTTAAAATATCTGTTATAATGGAGATATTCCCATTGACACCCGACCATAAATATCTCAAAGACAATGAAAAAGATAAGGGTTTCTATTTGGGTCAGAAAGACCCCCTGGAGATTCCTGACCCGCCTGCTTACCGCCTTCATTATCCAATAGGTAAGCCAGATGAAAAGGAAGATGGTCAACCAGCCGGCGGTAATATCAATTCCGAAGAAAGAGATGATGTCTTTATTATACCGATGATAGCGAGACTGAATATCTAAAAGAGACGTAAAGGGGCTTAATAAACCGAGACATCTAATAAATTCCGAATAACTCTGACTCAGTGCAACACTAAAAGACCCAATAATAATCAGAATAAATACACCGGCAAATCCTGAAGCCATCTTGTTGATGCTGACAGAAATCAATAATCCCAAAGAAGCGGAGAATAAGGCGCCTAATATCAGGACGGGGAAGAATAGCATCAACCGCGTGGTATCCACTAATCCCAACATTCCTGAGATAGCCAGATAGGGAAGCATCGTTGCCAGAATCAGCCACATATTAACCGTAGAGCCGATGAGTTTACCGATAGCAATGGCCCGGTCGGATAGGGGCGTCATAAAAAGATAGTCGTAGGTCTTTTTATCCTTCTCGCCGACAATAGAGGTGGTGGTAAGCGCAACGGCATAGGCGAAGTTTATAATTATCGCAAACCAGGCATAGACCAGAAAGAGATTACGCCAATCTTCAACCCTAACTGTATATTTTGACAGTAATGCCAATATCCCAATGGAGATAAAGAGGACGTTGACAATAAGAATGCTCAGGATAATGGTCTTGGGCCTGAGGCGATAGCGGAGGTTGCGGAGAATCTCGGGGTTATTGAATATATCACTAAACATATTACGATACCTCCTTTACGGATAGGGACATAAATATTTCTTCCAGATTCTGGCGGTATTCGTAGAAGGATACAACCTCAATACCTTGTCCGACTAATTTTTTATGCAGAATTGGTATCTGCTCGCGGTTACCTGAAAAGAGTATTTCAATAAAATTATCCTTGATAAAGGCGTCTTCAACGGATTCCATTGTCTTAACGAAGGCGGCCGCCATTGATTTATCGCTGAGCGTATCCAGGCGCAGGACTTTCTTGGCATAGACCCGGCTGATGATGTCGTCTATCTTGCCTGATTCTACCATCACGGCTTTCTGCATTATGCCGATGGTATTGCAGATATCGGATAATTCGGTCAGGATGTGGGATGAGATAAAGGTGGTCTTGCCCTGGGCGGCCAGTTTCTTGATGATGTCGCGCAGTTGGATTCGGGCGGTTGGGTCCAGGCCCGCGGCCGGTTCGTCCAGCACTAATATTTCAGGGTCGTGCAACAGGGTCTTGCCGATGGCTAAGCGCTGTTTCATCCCGCGGGAGAGATTCGCCACCAGGTCATTTCTTTTGCCGGTCAGGTCAGTAAGATTGAGCATCTCATCAATCCGGTTCTGTCGGTTGGGTATTTTATAGGCCCGGGCAAAGAAGTCCAGATATTCCCAGGTCTTGAGTTCGTCATAGAGCGAGAAGAAATCGGGCATATAGCCGATGATTTTACGGAAGGCGGCATCGTCTTTATTGATGGGCTGGTCATTCAAATAGACCTGGCCCTGGGTCGGCTCAAGCAGGCCGACCATAATCTTCATCGTGGTGGTCTTGCCGGCGCCATTCGGGCCGATGAGGCCGAAGATGTCGCCCTTGTTGATAGTCAGATTGAGATTCTTGACGGCAATCAGGTCGTCATATTCCTTGCGGATGGATTCTAATCGTATCAT
>JBBTIZ010000074.1:3061-6440 GCA_038059695.1 Planctomycetota bacterium | reverse complement strand
ACGATGCCTGTAAACATAATGGGTTAAATTTATTGCGTTTAAGGAATTTACCGCTTCCCTTGGCGCCGCAGAAAGCGCGGTCTCGGACAATGACCTTGCCGTTGGCAATGACATAGGAAATCGCGCCATTGCCTTTATATCCTTCAAAGGGGCAATAATCAACATCCTGATGGAGTTTGATTGTCTTGATGTGCAGTTTCTTGCTGGGATTAAATACCACGATATCGGCATCAGAGCCGATTCCGATTTCCCCCTTTTTAGGATAAAGCCCGAATAGTTTTGCCGGCGCCGTGGCAAAGACATCAACTAATTTATTGATGTCGATATGTTTATCTTTTATGACCGCATTGAACAGCAGGTATAATCGGGTTTCCACGCCCGGTATGCCGTTGGGAATCTTGGAGAAATCATTAAAGCCCAGAGTTTTTTGGGTGTGGAAATTAAAGGCGCAATGGTCTGAGGCCACCGCGTTGATGGCGCCGTTCTTGATGCCGTCCCAAAGGGCCGTGAGATTGTATTTACCCCGCAAAGGCGGAGACATTACATATTTAGCGCCCTCAAATTCAGGCGGCAGATTGACATTGCCTTTGGTGCCCTTTATCAGGGGCGCGTTAGGTGTTTCGGTGTATTTATCAATGGATAATGTCAGGTATTGGGGGCAGGTCTCGGCGAATACCTTTTTACTTTCCAAAAGCGTCTTCTTGATATTCTTTAGGCCGCCTTCAGAACTCAGGTGTACGATATAGAGATTACCGTTGTTGTCGGATGCCAGTTTTATGGCCTGGGCTACGGCATATTCCTCCGAGTCAGCCGGCCGGCTTAAGGCGTGATAAAATGGCGAGGTCTTGCCGTTGGCCAGGAGTTCCTTGGTTAATTTATCAATCTCCTCGCCGTTCTCGCAGTGGAGCATGGTCAGGAATCCTGATTTGCCTGACTCGGTTAATATCCGGCCGATGGTTTCCTGGCTGGACATCAAACTGCCTTTGTAAGCCATGAATAGTTTGAATGAAGTCACGCCCTGGTTGGTGATATCGGGAATCTCCGAGATGACATTATCGGTTACATCGGTCAGGGCGATATGGAACGAATAGTCAATCACCGCCTTGGCTTCGGCTTTCTGGCGCCAGTTATCAAGGGTCTGCTTGAGGGTTTCGCCCTTGTTCTGGATGGCGAAATCAATAATCGTGGTGTTCCCGCCGCAGGCCGCGGCCACTGTGCCGGTGTAGAAATTATCCGCCGTGACCGTGCCGCCGAAGGGCATATCAAAATGGGTGTGGACATCAACACCGCCGGGCAGGAGATATTGGCCTTTGGCGTCAATTACCTCGTCTGCCTCAAATTCGGGCAATAAATCCGCGCTGGCTGTCTTTGATTTACGTTCTATCTTGGTGATGACGCCGTCTTCTATGGCTATATCGGCCTTGAATGCATCGGTTGATTTAACCACTGTTCCATTGAGTATTTTTATCTTCATAATTATTGGTCAACCCCGTTACAGCACGCCCCGTAGGGGCTCTCTGCGAGAACCCCGGAGGGGGAAATATGTCGCTGTTGGCGACCGTTGAATGATTAGTTTAGGAGTAAAAGTTTATCTCTTTTATTATTTACTGTTTAATCTTAAAATACTACCATTTATTTCTAACGGGGTCAAGAAAACCTTGACTTGGCAGGCATTGAAATTGTATCTTGGTAGGGTAAATTGAGAATAGATATCCGACAAGACGTTAATGAAAATCCCGCCATTCGGCGGGATCTAACTTGCTGTAACGCTCTTCCGTCCCTTCGGGTCGGCATACCTAACAGCAAGTAAGAGGAGGAATCGATGAAAGGTGTTATATTAGCCGGCGGCTTAGGGACACGGATGTATCCACTTACCAAGGTTACCAACAAGCATCTTCTTCCTATCTATAACAAGCCGATGATATATTATCCGATACAGACCCTGGTGGATGCCGGCATTACCAATATCCTGATAGTGACCGGCGGCAACAGCGCCGGTGATTTTATGCGCCTAATAGGCAATGGCCATGAATTCGGCCTGAAGCAGGTCAGTTACGCTTACCAGGAAGGTGAGGGGGGCATTGCCGCGGCTCTTTCTTTGGCTGAGCCGTTTGCGGGCGATGATAGAATCGTGGTTATCCTGGGAGACAATATTATTGAAGGCAGTATCAAGCCGTTTACCGATAGATACCGCAAACAGAAATCAGGCGCCAAGATACTTCTGAAGAAAGTGCCTGACCCGGAGAGATTCGGCGTGCCGGCTTTTAAGAATAATAAGATTATCCAGATAGACGAAAAGCCCAAAAAACCAGCATCCTCTTTTGCGGTTATCGGCATCTATATGTATGACGGCTATGTTTTTGATGTCATTAAGAACCTCAAGCCATCCAGGCGCGGCGAATTGGAAATAACCGATGTTAATAACGCGTATCTTAAGAAGGGCAATCTTTCATACGATATACTGGATGGCTGGTGGACCGATGCCGGCACATTTGATTCACTCCTGAAAGCCACCAATTTAGTAGCAGAGAAGGCGACGAAATGTGAAAAGTAGCACCGTATATTTTACTCCGGTAAGTAATAACGAGTCAACCGTGTCTATCTCCTCAAAACTGAAATCATTATTCAAGCAGGCCGGCTTTAATAAATTGCTTAAGAAGGATGATTTCGTGGCGCTTAAGATGCACCTGGGCGAGGAGAAAAAGAAGAGTTTCATATCACCGGTATTCGTTAAGATTATTGTTGACCTGGTCAAGAAAGCCAAAGCCAAACCATTTGTTACCGACACCAACACGCTTTATGAGAGCCCGCGGGTTAATGCGGTGGACCATCTGGCCCTGGCCGACAGGCATGGGTTTTCCTATGAGAATCTGGGCTGTCCGGTAATCATTGCTGACGGGCTTATTGGTGAGAATCAGGTTTCGGTTCCATTTGGCGCCGAAGCGCCATGGCGCCCTTATGGCGCTCACCAGTCCGGGCGGATTCACATTGCCGGACTGGTTAAAAGGGTTGATGTGATTATTGCTTTGACCCATTGCACCGGACATCTGCTGACTGGTTACGGCGGCGCCATAAAGAATATTGCCATGGGCCTGTCCGGACGGGGCGGTAAACTTGACCAGCATTCTGGAGTTAAGCCGGAGATTATTGCCAGCGTCTGTAAGGCCTGCGAGGTCTGCATCATTCATTGCCCGGCGGAGGCGATTACACTCGTTAACGGTAAGGCGCATATTGATAAGGATATGTGTTACGGATGCGGCGAATGCTTTGCGGTTTGTCCGCACAGTGCTGTCAAGGTTGACAAATGGCATGCGACTTCTGACCGCATGCAGGCCAAGATGGCTCTCTATTGCGCCGGTATTCTCGCTAATAAAAAAGC
>JBBTIZ010000074.1:0-2961 GCA_038059695.1 Planctomycetota bacterium | reverse complement strand
TTGTTATCAAAAGGCGTCACGCCGACTTCTTTTTCCTGCAATAATCTGGCCGGGATATCGTTTCATGGTAATCCTGTCACCCAGTTCCTCCAGGCAGGGGTTGGGTTCCGGATAACCCTGGTCAATCAGGATGTTTTATACGGCGCTATTTCAGATACGGCCAAGAATGGGTTTGCGGTCTATAATAGCCTCATAGGTAAAATATCCCTTAACTTTGAGCAGATATCAGCCATAGAACGGGTAGGCGACGGGGAATCTTCCCTGTCATTGATGATTGTTGATGCGGTCAGGAAAGCAGAGCGCGAGGATACGATATTTCTTATTTCGGGTGATGTGGATAGCGGTGTGGTTATTTCTCTTTCCTCGGAAAGCGTCAGCATCAGGTCAACGCTTTACAACCAGGACCGGGCCTACAAGATAAGCGATGTCAGGGCTATTAATCTGTTCTCATTCCCGGCTACACCGGAAAAGACAGCGAATGATAATTTGGATGCGAGTGTTTATCTGACGGACAGTTCCAGGTTAAACGGTCTAATCAGCCAGACAATCCCGACCGGGATTACCCTGATACAAAACAATGGTGGTTATCAGGTTCCGATTCAAGGCGTAAGTTTTATATCCTTCAAGAACAATCGTTGTATTTATCTGTCAGATTTAGAACCGGCAGATGTTAAGGAATATGTTTCGCCTGACGAGAAGGCCGTCGGATTTCTCTGGCATTATCAGAAGGATAGGGGACTCTTCAGCCAAAAACCCATTTCTATCAAAGACCGAAAATATTTCAAGGGATTGGCTATGCACGCTAATTGTGAACTGGCCTATAAATTGGATGGTTTATACCAGAAGTTCTTTGCCACTATCGGTTTGACGGATGAAAGTGTCAAAGGCGAAAACGATGAATTGTCAGGTAGTGTCAGATTCGTTATTTATGCGGATGGAAAAAAGGTTTATGAGAGCGAGGTCTTTAAGAAAGACAGCCCGCCCAAGAATATATCTCTTGATATCAAGAATACCAGGGAACTTAGGTTGGTGGTAAGTGATGCCGGAGACGGTTATATATTAGACCGGGCGGCTTGGGCTTTGGCCAGAGTGATAAGGTAAGTATTGAGCTCTTGCGAAATGCTTCCTTTCTGTCATGCTGAACTTGTTTCAGCATCTATAGTAGACCCTGAAACGAGCCACAGTGGGATACCCCACGTGGTATCCTATTCAGGGTGACAATTTTGGAGTGTTTGAGAAACGATTATGGCAACTTTTGACTAATAGCGACTCTAACTGGCTCTAAGAATGGTGGACGGTAAGGGACTCGAACCCCTGACCTTCTCGGTGTAAGCGAGACGCTCTAACCAACTGAGCTAACCGTCCATAAGAAATCTAACGGGATAAATAAACGAAATGCTTTTATCCAGCAGATAACTTGTTATGTGCGGGATGATTGCTACTGATTCATTAAGTAATATTCGGTAACTGTCTGGACTACTTTAACACGAGCACTGCGCTTTACACCGGTCTTGTTCTATCTCCTTGAACATATTGTCCGATATCTTGGTTGGATATACACCGGTAAAGCAGGCCGTGCAATATTTGTTATTCCTTGGGCTGTTTGAGGACGCGAATTTCCTGATACTAACCGCCTTGATTAGTCCGTTAAGGGTTTGGTAAATCAATTTATCCGCGCCGATTTCCTTGGCAATCTTATCCTCGTTTTTATTACGGGCAATGAACTCATTCTTGGTCTGCATATCAATGCCATAGACGCAGGGATACCTCAGGGGCGGGCAGGTCACGGCCAGATAGACCTCCTTGGCGCCAGCATTCTTTACCAGATTGATTATTTCCCGTGAGGTTGTCCCGCGCACGATGCTGTCGTCAACCAGGAGAACCTTTTTGCCTTTGATTTCGCTTCTGATAGGATTGAGTTTCTGCCGGACCGTGCTTTCCCGCGCTTCCTGTAAAGGCATAATGAAGGTCCGGCCGATATAGCGGTTCTTGACCAGTCCTTCGCGGAAGGGCAGTCCCAGTTTCTCGGCCATGGTTGTCGCGGCCGGCTTGGCGCTGTCCGGAACCGGCACCACGATATCGGCCTTGATATTCCGTTTGATGACCTCTTTGGCCAGTTCCTCACCCAGCCGCAGCCGGGCTTCATAGACATTGATGCCGTCCATAACTGAATCCGGCCGGGCAAAATAAATCCATTCAAAGATACAGGGCGTATGGGTTTTCTTCATCAGGCGTTTGGAGAACAACTGGCGCTGGGCCTTGAAGAACGGCTCTTGTTCCTGGATAAAAATCGCCTCGCCCGGCGCCACGTCGCGCTCCAGTTGGTAGCCCAGGATGTCCAGGGGAACGCTTTCAGAGGCAAAAGCGTAATTATCGTCTTTCCGGCCGACCACCAAGGGCTTAATGCCCTGCGGGTCGCGGAAGGCAAACATCCCTTTGTTGGCGATTATGCCCACCACCGAATAACTGCCCTGGACCTTCTTGAAGACAGCATGAACCGCTTTGAAGACCATTTCGGGCGAAAACTTACGCAGATTATTACTTGCTAATTCATTAGCGAAGACATTCAGGATGGCCTCTACATCGCAGCGGGAATTCAGGTGGTAGAAACTGTCTTTTTCCAGCGCCTTTTTCAGTTCAGAGTAGTTGGTGACGTTGCCGTTATGAGCCATGGCAATACCCAACGGCACATTGATATAAAACGGCTGGGCATCCTCGGCATCACCGCCGCCGATGGTCGGATAACGGGTATGACCGATACCCATATTGCCGTTCAGGCGGGCGATATTCTTCTGGTTGAAGATATTCTGGACCAGGCCGTTGCCTTTCTTGAGATGGAACTGCTGGTCGCAGGTGATGATGCCGGCTGCGTCCTGGCCCCGGTGCTGTAACGCGCCCAACCCGTTATAGAGTTCGCCTACGATGTTTCCCGAACCGCAAACACCTAATATTCCGCACATA
>JBBTIZ010000073.1:7407-24061 GCA_038059695.1 Planctomycetota bacterium | reverse complement strand
TGCGGGACAGGCGCCGAGCACGAAGGGTACAACCCCCTTTTATCACACCCAGCCCATCAAAGATGGGCTGGTTCAGCCCCCAGTGGGGGCTGGACACGGTTCCCCCTTTGTTAAGGGGGACTAAGGGGAAAATTCCCCATTATTAAAGGGGGCGAGGGGGTTGTGTCTTTGTGGCAAATAATATCTATACCAGAAGTTTTAACATTATTTTATCATATTTTACTTGACTTTTTAGGGGCGGAGAGTATCATCTTGTCTTAACATAATAAAATTATAATGTATCTAATTTTGTCCCGATGTAACATCGGGATAAGAGCCAGTGAGCGCCATAAGGGCGCCATGGCGCTTCGGCGCCATAAGTCACTACGTTTCAACTGGCTCTAAAAGGAGGGGGATAATATGGTAAGGAGATTGTTGATAGCGGTGCTGGGCATCGCCCTGTTGGTTGTGGCTACAGGTTGCACGGTTACAAGCACGACCGAAGCCGGTTCCTCGGCCAGGAAAGGCACGATTAAAATAACCGTGGGTAAGAGCTAAATAACATAATGTAAGCCCCCCGAAAGCATTCGGGGAGGTCTAACTCGCCCGTACGGGCGAGATAAGAAAGGTTTTCTATGAGATTAATGAAATACCTGCGGAGTCGCAGCGGAGTCCCGATTATTTCGGGGGTGTTATCAGTGGGTTTCCTGCTGATGATGAATGCGGTGTCTTTTGCCGCAGAAGCTACGCCGAATACTTACGAGGTCACCTGCTATAAGACCGAGATTTCCACTGATGGCATAACCTGGGTGACCTGCTTTGACAATCCGGCTGGGACGTTGGTAGACCTGGCCAGCCCGACCGGACCGGGCACGCTCTTCGGGCAGGGCGATGTCCCAGAGGGCACTTATAAGCATATCCGGATTACTATTATGAATACCATAACCTATAGTTGCACATCTCCGGTAATAGCCGCTACCGGTTTTAGGCCTTATCTGCCTGCGGCAGACGCCCATGTGCCGGTCTATTTTTCCATTGACGGCGGGAGTTCCTGGAGCAACGATGGCTCGGAATTGGTCCGGGCATTTCTTCTGCCGGATTCAATCAAGGTGGAATACAACACGCCGACCAAGGTGCTGTTAAACTTCATTATTACTAATTCACTGAATGATAATAGCGGTTCTTGGACCTTGGAACCGCCGACAATGAATGTCAGCAGCGTGGTAATTAAGACGCTGGACGTGACTTTTACAGGCGGTGATTATTACTTTGACCGGAGCAACATCACTATCGATATCCCGGTTACTAACACGATTATTACACCGACCTGGATGAGGTTTCAATCCGGTTGGGGTAAGATAACCTTTACTAATCCGGTATCAAACGAAGGGGCTTTTACAGTGACGGCCGGAGCAGACAATACTGAGAATTCCCAGGAGATTAATAATGGCGGCGGCAGTATGTCAGGCACTATTCAGACGCCGCAAATTTATATGAATTCCACTGATATGACCGGGACATATTTCATAGACCCGTCCGGTTATATGAATATGGTAATGCCGGAATCAGGCATTATCCGCGGCGCGGTTTCAGATGACGGCCGGGTCTTTATCGCCATAGAGACCGAGTCGCCCAATAGTTGCCATATGATTTATGCGGTCAAGGCAGAGGCCCAGCTATCCCGCGACCTGAGCGGTAAATTCATCTTTTGTATGTATGGCACCCGCCTGACTACCGCGGTAGACGCGACCGACACACCATATCCCCAAGGGTATAGATTAAACTATACAGTAGAAATCGGGATGGTTGATATTGACCCGCTTTCCAATACGGGTCTCGGCGCCCTTTCACCTTCGGGCGTTGGTAACAGGGTAGATGTGGACAGACCATTGAGCAATACCCAGGTGACCAGTTTACCTACCTTAGAAGCTTCCAGCAACACGGATGTTGCTAAACTTACTACTGATAACGCTGGCGGCGGCATGGGCACCGGTATCTGGGCCCTGAATACCGGCGACTCAGGGATGAGGGGCTATATGTTGTCCGATAACTCTGTTTCCTTGCTCTGTGGCAGCACAATAAACAATACCTCAATATATACCAATACCGGTATTACATATACTACCAATGTAATGCAATTCGGCGTATGTTTGAACCCGATTACGACGGGTACGCCTGCACTGTCAGATGTGAACGGCGATTACACCTTTGTCTATCGGGGCGATTACCTGGATACCGGGTATGGGATAACCAAAACGAATTTCTCGGTGACCCTGGGCCGGTTTAACTTTAACGGCGCCGGTGCTGTGACCGGCACTATGACCCGGTCCGAACGAGGGGTGGTGTCAACAGAAGAGATGACCGGGCTATATGATGTTGCTGATGTAACGATTGGCTCAGGGACTGCATCTATGACAGTCAAGGCAATCCGGCTCTATCAAAGCATTGGTAAGATAGCACCGGAAAACGGGCCGCATATTATCCTGACGCCTGATAAAAAGGTCGGGCTGATATATATGCCGGTCACGGTATGGAAAAACGCGAACGGTAGTGAAAATCTACCTAGAGATGTTGAAAGCATTAATCAGGAAAGAGGATTGGGCTTTGCCGTAAAAACCAAGTAAGAAGATAGATTAGGTCGAAACCCCGCTCCTTGAGTAACATCAGGGGGCGGGTTTTTTTATTTGACCCGGTTAATAATCATTAGTATAAACTAATCTATGATTACTGTTGAACAGGCATTGGACATCATCAGGCAGAATATCCCGCCGGCCCGGTTTGAGAAAATAACGCTGATTGATTCCCTGGGCCGGGTGCTGGCCGAGGATGTATTCTCTGATGTGGATATGCCGCCATTTGACAAGTCGGCCATGGATGGCTATGCCGTCCGGAGCGAAGATATCAAATTACCGCCGGTGGAGCTGGAGGTGCTGGAGATAGTGCCGGCCGGTTCTATGCCGACCAAAGAGGTCAAGCCGGGCAAGGCCATTAAGATAATGACCGGCGCGCCGGTGCCGCGCGGGGCTGATGCCGTGATTATGGTGGAGAAGACCAAGTATGAGCCGTCCAGCAGGACGGTCCGATGCCTGAGCACCGTTGCAAAGAATGCCAATGTCTGCTTTAAGGCCGAAGATGTTACTGCCGGGGCTAAGGTCATCGCGCGCGATACCAAAATCACGCCGCAGGTTATCGGACTTCTGGCTGCCGTGGGTAAGGATAAAGTTTCGGTCTATAAATATCCGTCTGTCACTATTGCCACGACCGGGGATGAACTGGTGGAGGTTAACCAGAAACCAAAAGGCGCGCAAATCAGGAACAGCAATACTTATTCACTTCTGGCCCAATTGACCAATATCGGGATGCCGGTAATTTCATTAGGGATTGTTAAGGATGATATTGACATAATGACCGAGAAGGTTTCTGCCGGGTTGAAGTCGGATATGCTGATTCTGACCGGCGGGGTTTCTATGGGCGATTATGATATCGTGGAGGATGTTTTGAAGAAACTGGGGGTAAAGATTCTCTTTGATAAGGTGGCCATCAAGCCGGGTAAGCCGACTGTTTTCGGGATAGGGCCTCAGGGGCAACTGGTATTCGGCCTGCCCGGGAATCCGGTCTCGGCATTCGTGATTACCGAGGTTTTCGTTAAAGAAGCGTTATCCATGTTATGCAATGATGCCGGAATAAAGAATCGGATAATAGAGGCGGAGTTAGCCGCTGCGATAGAGCATACTTCAAACAGGCAACAATATCTTGGGGCTAAGATTTTGCAGGATGGCAGGGTAGAGGCGATAGACGGGCACGGCTCGGCCGATATCGTTTCTCTTAGCCGGGCTGATGCGCTGATTATTGTGCCGCCGGATGCGCCTGCTTTGCCTATAGGTAGCCATGTTAAGGTACTGATAATTATTTAACTGAGTGAATTAGTGTATTTATTTCCCCCTTTGGCAAAGGGGGATTAAGGGGGATTTAAATCTCCCCTAACCCCTCTTTTTAAAAGAGGGGAAACAGATTGTCCATATTATTCCATCCGACTAAGGTATTACAGGTAATAATGATATAATAATGAAGAAAGAAAATTTTATTCCGCTACTGCCATTTCTTTCAAGTATTCTTGCCTGGCTGTCTTACCCGCCGGCTGACATCTCATTTCTGGCCTGGGTTTCTTATGTGCCTCTGTTTTTCTACATAGCAGAAATATCCAAAGCCAGCGGGTTTTTCAGTCGCCGCTTTATCTTTATTACCAAGCCAGGTCTGAAGGCGCTTGGACCGGTCTATTTAGGCGGGGTTCTGTTCTTCCTATTAGGGCTGGGCTGGCTCAGGCACGTTAGTTGGGCCGGGCTTTTTGTCCTGCCGCTGGCCCTGTCTGCATACTGGGTGATTTTCGCTTTGAGCGGATATCTTATAATGCGTTATTTTTCTCTTTTCTATGCGGCGTTTCTTATGCCGGCCTGTTGGGTATTCCTGGAATACCTCCGTTCGTTTGTCCTGACCGGGTTTCCCTGGTTATTTGCCGGTCATACCCAATACCTCTGGATTCCGCTCATCCAGATAAGCGATATTACCGGTGTTTACGGCATTTCCTTTATTATTCTATTTGTTAATGTGGTGATTTTTGTGTTAATAAAAGAACGGTTGAGAATTTCATTTAAGATAATAGGACTTATTGCAATTACAGCGGCTATTTTTACCGGCGCTCTTGTATATGGTATGAGCCGGCTGAATGGTCTAACCTTTAAGGACGGCCCGATTATCGGCATTGTCCAGGGTAATATTGAACAGACGCTCAAAGTTGACCCGAGCAACGTTGAAGACATCTATACGAAGCATTTTGACTTGACGTTGGAATTGCTTAAGCCCCAACCCGGGCCGGATTTGGTGGTCTGGGCCGAGACGATGTTTCCTTTTATTATCGGGCTGGATGAAGAGAATATGCAGGGATTGAAGGAGACCGCGGCTTTATGCGGGGTGCCGATGCTGATAGGCGCTTTGACCGTAAACGAATCGCAGGTGGAAGGAAGGGAATATGATGTCTATAACAGCGCCTATTATTTGGATTCCAGCGGCGAATTGCTCAACCGTTATGACAAGTCGCATCTTGTGCCGATAAGCGAATATATCCCTTTTAAGGATACGGCGGTGTTCAAGAAAATTATCCGGGCGGTTATCCGGGCATTGTCCGAACTCAAAGAGGTTTATGGGATGTCAGCCGGCGCTAACTTCGAGCCGTTCCTGCTTAAGGTAAAAAGAGAAGATTCAAAGACGGCTGATTATAAATACGGGGTTTTGATATGTTACGAAAGCATCTTTCCTGAACTGGCGCGTGAGAGCGTCAGCAGAGGCGCTGATTTTATTATTAATGTATCCAACGACGGCTGGTTCAAGAATAGTTCGGAACTGGAGCAGATTCTGGCCATCTCCGCTTTCAGGGCGGTGGAGAACAAGACAACCTTTGTCCGGGCCACCAATACCGGTATTTCCGCGATTATTCAGCCGTCCGGCCGGATAGATATCCTCAAGAATAAGGACGGAAAGGCAAAGGAAATAGAGGGCATCTGGGCCAAACAACTGGTTCTGGCGGAGCAAAAGGGGACTTTTTATACCCGTTGGGGCGACTATTTCCCTTATTTATGCTTATTGATGGCCGTTGTTATAATTATATTAAAATATCTCAAAATTATTGACCCCGTTAGAAATGTATGATATAATTTTAGCGCCTAAAAGAAATGTCAGACATAAATTGACGCTATTGAATGAAAAGAGTTATAGCCACGGTCGTCCCAGTGGGACGACCTATTTCTAACGGGGTTGACAAGAATTAATAAAATGGGAGGGATTTAATATGAGCACACTAACCAGAGTATTAATCGTTGTAATCTTAGTAATGAGTTTGGTCTATCTGGGGATAAGCGCCGCGCTGTTCTCCTACCGGGTTGACTATAAGGATAAACTGGAGAAGGAAACATCGGCGCATAAGAAGGATGTGGAAGAAAAGGAAGCGGCTATCCTTAAACTTAAGGGAGAATCATCTGACCGGATGAAAAATATCACGACATTAGAGAGCAACATGAAAACCCTTAATCAGGATATGGAGACGGCCCGCAATGAATTAAACGACTGGAAAAACAACAGCGTTAAGTTAACCAACGATTTAACCGCCCTGAATAATAGTTACGAGAAATTACAGGCGTCATTGACCGAACAGATTCAGAAGAATAAAGAACTCAATGAGACGCTGGAGAAACTTCAGGTCACCAAGGATGATGCGGTCAAGGAACGGACTACATTAGAAGAGAAATTCTTACAAGCCCAGAATACCATAATTCAATTGGAGAAAAACCTGGCTACGTTGGAACAGCAATATTTGGTGCAAGCCAAGGATTTAGACCAGACCAAAACCATGCTGGATGAGTATAAGAGAAAGGTGCCGACTCTTTTAATTGATGCCGGGGCGGTTAAATTGGTTGAGGGCAAGGTTACGGCCATCAGCGATAAGCCCGACCTTAATATCATAATGATTAGCGTGGGTAAGAATGACGGCGTAGAATTAGGCATGAGATTTACGGTCTATCGGGCCGATAAATATGTGGCCAAGGTTCAGGTGGAAAAAGTGGAGGCCCAGTGGGCGGCTTGCTTCAGTATGAAGGAATTCCAGTCTGATGCGATAAAGATTAATGACAATGTAACCACCAGTCCGTATTAGATACTGTTAGTACCGCTTTAGCGGGATTACAGTATCTTATCCCTGTGGGACTAAAGTTGAATTCATATCATCATCCCGGTAATCGTGCCTTCAAACACCAGTTTTCCGTTGGCCACTCCCTGCGTCTCAAAAATCGCCCGGCGGTTGTTTAAGTCAGTGCATTTGATGATGACGATTAGTTTATCGTTCGGGACAACGGTGCCGCGGAATTTGACTTTATCGATGCCGCTGAACCCGATGAATTTATCACCCGGACTGATTCCCATCAGCCGTGAGAGAATACTGGCCAGTTGAGCGGATGACTCAATCATAAGAACGCCGGGTAAAAGAGGCCGGCCCGGGATATGGCCGCGCACCCAGAATTCATCAACCCGGACGTTTTTTAGTCCGACAATCAGGCGGTTATCCTCGTCAAATTTAAGCACCGCATCAATTTGTTCCATCTCATACCGGTGGGGGATGAGCGCACGTATTTTCTCTTTATCCAATAAGATATTATTTACGTCTATAGTGCTGATATCCGTCAATAACGTTGCAGGCATAATTACTCCTATTGGATATTTTGAGTTAAGTAAATCTTACGCATCTGATTGAAGAAGTCAAGATATTCTTTGGTGCAATAATCAGGGTATGTCCAGGGCATTGCCTGGAATTCTTTTCCGCCGCTTTTGATAGCGCGGTATTGCAGGGTTATTTCCGCATAGATGCCGTCTTTAAGATAGATACGGTGCGCATAATCCTTTGTGGTCGCCAGAATGACCTTGCCGGCGGCGAGATACCCGGGGTCCAGGTTCACCGGCCTCGATACTTTCGCGTTTGCTTCTCCGGCGATTACTTCTTCTAATTGGTTGGTCTTGATTTTTATGCCGGTTATATCATCCGGCTGGATGCTCTTTTCAAATGACAGGAAAAACCGTTTAATGTTATTGCCCATTTCATTGGTGTAGTAAGCGGTGAAGGTGAAAGGAATCCCTTGGGCATTTGTTTTCAGGTCAATAGCGCCGAAGAGTGATGCCAGTCCTTCTTCGGCCATCCTGAAGAGTGAAGCATCTGATGCGAGAATCCCGATAAAGAGTTTTACCGGCGCGGGTAACAGGATTTTCCCCATAAATTACTCAGGGTGCTTCCGGCAATTAATTTCCCCCGTCTTTTTCAGCCAGCAGGACATCCGTTATTCTTCTGGCTGTTTCAATCTGTCGTTGGGGTGTATCATAGAGGCCGTTTCGAACCAGGGCTTTTATGCGGCAAATATTTACCTTCTTGATACGTTTGAGTTCTGATAAAGACGGGATATACCGGTTGATTATTGATAGGGCTTTTCTATTAGGACGCGAGGTTAGTAATATGCGCCGCACCTTGTAGAATCCGGGGTTGCCGGGCCTGTATGTGTGATACGACCCTTCCCTCTCTCTTTTCATCTTCCCCTCTCTCTCTAACTAACGCTTCATCCCTTTAGTTAGTCCTAATATATAATCGGATATTATTAGGGTAAACTTTAGAATTTGTTAGGTATTTTATTGCTTTATTGGGTCTAATATATAGAGTGACGGCTATGAATAGACTGAGGATATTGATTTTGGTCTGTTTTGGGGTGATTGCTTCTTTGGCAGTGATTATGGCCCAGGAAAACCCGAATCCCAGGGAAGAAAAGGACCCGGATTCGAGCAGCAAGAAAGACGTTATGGACCCCGATACTATTCGCCGATTGCAATTACATATTAGCCGTTTAAGAGGACTGGAATTTAAGACAGACCTGAAGGTGGGTATCAAGCAGAAGGATGAATTAAAATCCAAGATGATGGAGCCGGCAGAAAAGGCATCACTTGAGGATGATGAAAAGGTTCGTAAGGCACTGGTTAAACTCGGGTTTGTGCCGGCCGACCTTAATCTGCGCCAGTTTATGATTGACCTTTATGTCGAGCAGATAGCCGGTTTTTATGATTCCCGGGAAAAGGAATTGTACTTTGTTCCGGCCAGGGAGCCGGCTTCGGAGCCGCCTGATATGCTTGGTGTTCCTTGGAACATAATAGCTACGGTTCACGAAATGACCCATGCGCTCCAGGACCAGAACTTTGACCTCTTGACATTACCGATGGATGGAGTAATTAATGATGACCTGTCAACCGCTGTTAAATCTCTTATTGAAGGTGAGGCATCTTTCGTGATGTATGATTATGCTCTTAGGCAAAGGGGATTAGATGCTGTTTTGTTGTCGCCTGATGTATTTAAGCCGATTGATGGCGACCCTTTTTCCGGTCGTTCCTTGATTGATAAGGCGCCTCTTTATATTAAAGAAGGAATATCTTTTCCTTATAATCAAGGGTTTGAATTCGTTCAGTATGTCAAGGCGCGGGGCGGCTGGGAAGCAATAGATGCAATATACTCTGATTTGCCGTCATCCAGTGAACAAATCATCCATCCTGAAAAATACTTTGTAGAGCGCGATTATCCGATGGCGATTACTATCCCGGATATAACCAACGTGCTGACCACTTCCCGTTGGACGCTTCTCCTGGATAATGTGATGGGTGAATTGAATATCGCCATTCTTAAAAAGCAGTTTTTCCCGACATTTAGCAGCAAGAGAATGTCTGAGGGATGGGATGGCGATAAATTTGTCCTCTGGGAAGACCAGACAACCCAGCATTCTCTTTTGGTTTGGTTCAGTACCTGGGATAGTGAAAAGGATTCCAGGGAGTTCTTTAATGCCTACCAAAAACTGATAGCCAAGAAATATAACGGCGCTTCAGACGAATTCTCTAATGCTCAATTGAAGAGTAAGGAGATTAACAAGGTAATTTGGAAGTTAGAACGGCAAGTAAAAAAACAGATTCCTAATGAGTTAGTGCAAATAATATTTCCGTTTAACTTATGGATATTGATAAAGCAGGCAGAAAAGTCCGCATCAGATGAAAATAAGAAGTTAACCGCAGCAAAGACAAATATAATCTCAATAGAACAAAGAGGATTGGATGTTTTGCTTATTGAGGATATGCCTGATGATTTATTAGGCGGAATCACTCAAACTATCTGGACTAAAGTAGAGAGACAGGAGCAGAAAGAAGTGAAACGGATTACCCCAAGGAAAAAGGAAGAGAAGTCAGAACCGAAAAAGAGTAAATAATGGAGCAGGCAAAATGTGGCGATACAGTTAAGGTAAATTATATCGGTAAACTGGATGACGGCTCGGTGTTCTACAACTCGGCTGATAAGGGGCTTCTGCAATTCAAGTTGGGCAACGAGGAAGTCATTGTCGGCTTTGAAGAAGCCGTCATTGGGATGATGGCGGGCGAATCAAAAACCGTCAGGGTCACGGCTGACAAGGCATACGGTCCCTGTCGCAAGGAATTAACGGCCGTAATACCCAGAGACGAATTTCCCAAACATATAAAGCCGGTAGTTGGCCAGGTCCTGCAAATTACCCAATCGGATGGCGTGCAGATATTTTTTAGGGTGACTGATGTCTGTGAGTTATCCGTAACCGTGGATGGTAATCATCCGCTGGCCGGCAAAGACCTGACATACGAGATTCAACTCCTTGAGATTTGTTCGGCCGTGCAGTAACAAGTCAATTAGACCGCAGGATTTTAGTATAATACAGGATTTTAGCGATGTGCTCGGTTAACGTGGCGTAATGAAATGCTTCTTCCAGTGATTGTCCTGCTGAAAACAATCCATGCCCTTTGATTATTACAGAACGATATTTCTCTATGAGCGGCGGGAGATTTTCTTCCAGTTCTTTGGATGCGGTTGCCTTTAGGCATTTCAGGACAGGTATTTTGGGTAGAGCAATACGTCCTTCCACGTCTATCGGAATAATTTCGTTCCTGATTAGTGAAAGTGCGATGGCTATGGGTGGATGGCAGTGGACTATGGCTTTTGAGGAGGTCGTGCGATATATTGCCCGATGGACATTAATCTCGGTTGAATCCAGATAATCATTCCATGTATTCTTTATGCCGGTGCGGATAATATCTCTTTTTGTAAGAAATCCCTTCATTACTCCGCGGCGGGTGATGTAGATTTTATCGCCTATTTTAACAGAGATATTTCCGCTGTGTGAGTGATTAAGTCCGCCGATAAAAAGCGCATTGCCGATTTGCTTAAATATTTTTAGCATAAGTTAGTGAACGGCTAAACTTAATTTACTCGTATCAATAATTATCATTTTTTGGTCTTATTGAATATCTCTTGCGCCTTTTCAACATCTGCCTTTTCGTGGATTATTGCCTGGAGCGCTCTTGCTATAGCGGCCGGATGAGCGCTTTGCCAGATATTTCTTCCCAGGTTTATACCGACAGCTCCTTGTTGCATCCCGTCATAAACAAACTCCAGTACTTCTCTTTCGGTTTCGCATTTTGGGCCGCCGGCGATAACCACCGGAACCGGACACCCTGCTACTACCTTGTTAAAATCCTTACACCAATAGGTCTTGACCACCCGGGCGCCTAATTCGGCTGCAATCCGGCAGCATAATGCAAGGTAACGTGCTTCCCGTTTTTCCAGTTCTTTGCCAACGGCAGTGACTGCCATTACCGGGATGCCATATCGTTCGCATTGATTCACAAGCGTGGAGAGATTTAAGAGCGATTCCTTTTCATAATCGCTGCCGATAAAAACTGATATGCCGACAGCCGTAGCGTTCAGCCGGATAATTTCCTCAATAGATGTGGTGAGCCCCTCATTTGCCAGGTCTTTTCCCACCACACTGGCGCCACCGGATACTCTTAATATGATGGGTTTACTCTTAACCGCATCCACGTTTGAACGTAATACACCTCTGGTAACAAACAGTGCATCGCAATAAGGCAGGAGCGGTTTGATTGTTTCACCCGGTTTTTCCAGACAATGTGTGGGTCCCTGGAAATACCCGTGGTCTATGGGCAAAAATAAGCAATGCCCGTCGGGTTGGATAAGTTGGCTCATCCGGTTTTTCATTCCCCAATCCATATTTAATCCTCCTCTAAAGTAAGTGCCTCAATCTAATTGCCAGTTTAATCCCATTAATCCTCTTACTAAGAGTAACATTTTTACCTTTGCGTTTCAATAATTACCTTAATAGATTTATCTGGTTTCGCGGTTAATTGGAATCCTTTTACTGTGTCATTAAGCCCGAACCTGTGAGTGATCATATCTTTTACCGTAACTTTTTTAGAGCGTATTAACTCCATTGCATCAAGATGGTCTTTTTCATTACCCGCATAAGAAGAAGTCAAAGTAATTTCGTTACGCCAAAAGAGTTTATTTATCGGGATATTGATTTCCTCATTGTTGATAGGCGCGAAGAATAGAATCGTTCCACCCCTTTCCACAGATTCAATTGCCTGCTTCACCGCGCCCATCGCGCCGGTGCAAAGTATAACCAGGTCCGCTAATCTTTCTTCGTTATGTTCCCGTAAGATAGACGGAACATCTTCATCGGCTTTTATAGCAACATTTGCGCCGAATCTCTTTGCCGCATCAAGACGGAAATTGTCTATATCGCTAGCGAATATTTTACCTGCACCTAATGCCCGGGCGCATTTTATATGTAACAAACCCGTAATCCCGCTTCCCATAACAATTATGCTTTGTCCTGCCTTTAACCGAGATTGCTTTTGTCCGCGTAAGACACAGGCTAATGGTTCGGTAAAAGTGGCTTCTTCAAAAGATGTCTCGTTGTGTATTCTGAAAACGCCTCTAGCCACATTGATTATCGGAATCTGTACATACTCGGCAAAACCGCCCGGATAAAAATTAGTCCTTCTCAACGTATCGCAAACCGTGTGGTGGTCGTTCAGGCAGTAATGGCAGGTATTACATGAGACGTGATGTGCGGCGACAACGCGGTCGCCTTTTTTATATTTGGTAACGCCCTCACCAACCTTAGCCACTACACCGGCAATCTCGTGTCCCAGGACTAAAGGCGCCTTTTTTATACGATACCACTCCATCACATCGCTGCCGCAGATACCGCTTGCTTCAATCCGTACAACCAATTCGCCTTTAGCCGGCTCAGGTTTGGGCATCTCCTCTATACGAATATCTTTATTATTGTAATACATTGCCACGCGCATAGGAGTTATTTTTACATTATCGCTGGTAATAATATTTTATTGCCATTTCTAAAGGAAGCATTACTACTATAGGAATGGTTCAGCCCCAGGTCGAATAGGGTAATGTCCACCAGTTGGGATTTTTCCAGTATTTTATTTGACATATAAGCGTAATATAGTATAATAACTACAAGTAATCAACTAAATGGAGATTATCGCGGGGTGGAGCAGCCCGGTAGCTCGCAAGGCTCATAACCTTGAGGTCGTGGGTTCAAATCCCACCCCCGCTATTTACTGCCAGTTTGAGCCCCCGCCGTTGGCGGGGATAAACTCCGCGAATTACTGGCAGTTATCCCGCACCCATCCCTACGGGATAGGTGCGGGATAAGTCAGTTAAATCCACTTAATCATTAAATGATATGCATCGCTTTAGCCCAGATAAACCCCGTGGTTGGCGACATCAGGGGGAATACGGCTCGGATTATCTCTTATATCAATAGGGCAAGTAGCAAAAAAGCCGATATCGTGGTATTCCCCGAGCTTGTCCTGACCGGTTATCCGCCAGAAGACCTGCTTAATACTCCGTCATTTATTGATTCCAATCTAAAGGCGCTGGATAAAATAAGGCATCACACCAAAAATATCACGGCCATTATCGGACTTGTGGACAGAGGCCAGAATGGCGCTCTTTATAACTCAGCCGCGTTATTATCAAATAAGAAAACGCTCGGCGTTTATCACAAGATGCACCTGCCTAATTACGGTGTTTTTGACGAAAAACGGTATTTTACTCCCGGGAATGTATGTAAGACCTTTAAAGTTAATAAGACCATTGTGGGAGTTAATATCTGCGAGGATATTTGGGTTGAACGCGGCCCGATTAATAAGCAAGTAGGGAAAAACGGCGCAGAGATTGTCATTAATATCAGTTCCTCGCCATTCCACGCCGGCAAGTATTTTGAACGCTACGAAATCCTCAGCCGACGGGCCATGGAAAATAGGGTTTATCTTATCTATGTCAACCTTATCGGCGGACAGGACGAACTGGTCTTTGACGGGCGCTCAATGGTTTTTAACCCTGACGGCGAACTTATTGCCCAAGCCAAGGGGTTTGCAGAAGATTTACTCGTGGTGAATATACCGCAAAAGATACAAGATACAGGATACCCGCCTGATGGACGGGCAGGCAAGATACAGGATATTGAATACACAGAGGAAATATATAGGGCTCTAAAACTGGGCCTGAAAGATTATATCAGAAAGAACGGATTTAAGAAGGTGTTGATTGGCTTGAGCGGCGGGATTGATTCTGCCCTGACAGCCCTGATAGCCGTAGACGCCTTGGGCAAGGAAAATGTCCTGGGATTATATCTGCCCTCTGAATTTTCATCGCAAT
Organism: Planctomycetota bacterium; assembly: GCA_038059695.1. Taxonomy (GTDB): domain Bacteria; phylum Planctomycetota; class MHYJ01; order JACQXL01; family JACQXL01; genus JACRIK01. The sequence goes on along the minus strand of JBBTIZ010000073.1, from coordinate 9,948 downwards.
TGAGCAAGCAATGCACTCTTAACTTGGCGCATAATTTAGGCGTAAGATTATTAATTATTCCAATCAAGGATATCTATCAAAGGTACCTGAAATCATTGGGGCTATCCGGGAAAATCACCCTGACACACGAGAACCTGCAGGCGCGAATCAGGGGCACGATTCTAATGGCGCTCTCCAATAAAACCGGCGCGATTGTCCTGACCACCGGCAATAAGAGCGAGATGTCCACCGGTTATGCCACATTATATGGCGATATGGCCGGAGGTTTTGCTTTACTTAAAGACGTGCCTAAGACCATGGTTTACCAACTATCCTCTTATGGCAATGACTTGTTCTATAGAAAGAGCGGTAAGTATCCTATTCCTATGGAGATTATTACTCGCCCGCCTACCGCGGAACTCAAGCCCAATCAGAAGGATTCTGATACGCTTCCTGAATATAATGTTCTGGACCCGATTTTACAGGCGTATATAGAGGAAAACAGGAGCAAGGGTGAGATTGTGCAATTGACCGGCGCAGCCGCAGCCCCGCCGAAGCGGGATAAACTCCGTCCCGCCTGTCCAGACGAATGTCGGGAATTATTTCGGGGCGCGTCGCTCAAGGAGGTGGAACGGATAATCAGGATGGTGGACCGGAGTGAATACAAGCGCCGTCAATCGCCGCCCGGAGTAAAAATCACGCCCCGCGCCTTCGGCAAAGACCGCCGTTTCCCGATTACTGCCGCTTATAACTATTAGAGCCAGTTAGTCCCGCCAAGGCGGGATTACTGGCTCTTAGCCCGATATATCGGGGTTAGCGGCAGTTATCCCGTAGGGATTACTAACAGATTTTCATAAGGGTTATATTCTCCTTCCAAACTCTTGACCCCGCACATACTTTATGATAGTATTTTGCTATTAGTAGTGAGTAATAAAAAGTATCTGCTGGGTTGATTAATCAGATGTTTTCTTGCAGTATAATAGTAATATGGAAAAAATCGGTCATATATCGTTCGGTGATATTGCCGTAAATCTGGGTTATACTACGGCTGAAAAGGTTAATGAATGCCTTGAGATTCAGCGCAAAATCAGGGATATGGGCGTGGTGCCCAAGAAACTCGGCGAGGTGATGATTGACAAGAGTTATTTGACCGAGACGCAGGTCAGGGATATCTTCCAGAAGCAGGGCTTGGAAGGTGGCCACACCCAGATTATCGGGTATAAAATAATTGCGCTAATCGGCCAGGGCGCTATGGGCGCGGTTTATAAGGCAGTCCAGTTGAGTATGGAGCGTGAAGTCGCCCTCAAGGTCCTCTCGCCGCACTTGGTCGGCAACGAGAAATTCGTGATGCGGTTCTTCAAGGAGGCCCGGGCCGTGGCCCGGCTCAACCATCCCAATATTATCCAGGGCATTGATGTCGGCGAATCCAACGGCATCCATTACTTCGTTATGGAATATGTCCAGGGCAAGGACTTGGAGGATATTATTAAACAGCAGGGGCCAATGGAGGAAAAGAAACTGACCGAACTTATTCTCCAGGTTGCCAGGGCATTGGAACACGCCTGTAAAAATAATATGGTGCACCGTGATGTCAAGCCCCGTAACATAATGATTGCCAATAAGGATAATGCCGTCAAGCTATGTGACCTGGGCCTGGCGAAATTGGTGGTGGAAGGCGATACTTCTCAACAGCAGAAGGTCCGTATGGGCACGCCGGCTTATATCTCGCCTGAACAGGCGCGCGGCGACACGGACATTGATATCCGCAGCGATATCTATTCATTGGGCGTGACATTCTATTTTTGTATCACCGGCGAGATACCTTTCAAGGGCGAAACCGCATTGGTCGTGATGAGTAAGCATATTAATGAACAGCCCATTCCGCCTAAACAAAAGAATCCGCATATTTCTAATATGGTTAATACCATTATTCTGAAGATGATGTCTAAGAAAAGGGAAGGACGTTATCAGTCGCCGATTGAGTTGATTGCTGATTTAGAAAAGATGTTAAGGAATAACAGTGAGGTGCCCATGGCTACGCCGATAATTGCTCAACCAATCGCTAAGCCGATGCCTGCTAAAACCGCTCCCCTGGTCGGTAAGATTAGTGAGCAAACTGTGCAACGACTCAAGGCGCGCCGGTTAGCCCGGATGGGTTTTATAGCCAAAAGACGGTTTAAGAGATAACATTAATGAAGATAAAAATTACGGCTTATGGTATATTAAGAAGTTATTTGGGGCAGGGCAGCGTGACCACATTGGAAAAGGAAATCGCCCATCCGAAATCCGTCAAGGAAATCGTCAGTGAGATGGGTATCCCGGACGGGATGATAATGATGGTGGCGGTTAATGACCAGCAAAATGATTTTGACTACGTTCCCCAGGATGGCGATGATATAAAACTTATTCCGCCCATTAGCGGCGGGTAAGCCATAGATTAAATTATGAAACGAACTCATTATTGCAATCAACTTAATGAAAAAGATGTCGGTAAGGAAATTATCCTAACCGGCTGGGTCAAGAGCCGCAGAGACCACGGCCCCATTATCTTTCTTGACCTCT
>JBBTIZ010000073.1:0-7307 GCA_038059695.1 Planctomycetota bacterium | reverse complement strand
ACCGGCTGGGTCAAGAGCCGCAGAGACCACGGCCCCATTATCTTTCTTGACCTCTCGGACCGTTTCGGCGTTACCCAACTGGTTTTTAACTCCAAGGAAAACCCGCAGATACACCAGCAGGCAGAATTACTTAAGTCATATTATGTTATTGCCGTAAAAGGTAAGGTCATTGCCCGGCTTAAGGGCTATGAGAATCCCAACCTGCCCACCGGCAAGATAGAGATAAATGTTACGGAATTGGAAGTCCTGGCCAAGAGCGACCCCTTACCGGTTGATATTGATTCCTCGGTCCAGACCGTGTCAGGGACTAAAGAATCAACTACGCTCAGTTCTTCGGAGTTACTACTCAAATATCGTTATCTTGACCTGAGGCGCCCGGAGATGATGAATAACCTGATTTTTCGCCATAAGATTGTTTATAAGATGAGAGAGTATTTCAGCCGCCAGGGTTTCACTGAGGTGGAAACGCCGATTCTGACCAAAAGCACGCCGGAAGGGGCGCGCGATTATCTGGTGCCCAGCCGTATCTTTCCGGGTGAGTTTTATGCGCTGCCCCAATCCCCCCAACTATTCAAGCAAATATTGATGATTGCCGGGCTGGATAGGTATTTCCAGATTGCCCGCTGTTTCCGCGACGAAGACCTCAGGGCCGACCGGCAACCGGAATTCACCCAACTGGATATTGAGATGTCATTCGTTGATGAAAACGATGTAATGTCCGCAATGGAAGAAATGCTCAAGGAAATCCTGCGCGATGTTTTATCCATAGAGATAAAGACGCCGTTCCCGCGCCTGACCTATGCCGATGCGATGAAATATTACGGCAGCGACAAGCCGGACCTCAGATTCGGGATGAAACTGTTTGATATTACCGATTTGGTATCCAAGAGCGATTTTAAGGTATTTCAGGAAGCCGCTAAAAAGGGCGGGGTAATCAAGGGCGTTGTGGCGCCGACTAATAATGAAAATGAATTTTCTCGTAGTGAAGTAGACAAACTCACGGCGCTGGTCAAGGAGTTCGGCGCACAGGGTCTGGTTTCATATAAGGTTCAGAATAATACGCTGACCGGCGCGGTGGCCAAGTATCTGGCGGCTGATGTCCAGAAATCAATAATCAGCGCGATGGATGCCAAAGAGGGCAACTTTATCTTTATTATCGCCGGCGATGTAAATATGGCTAATACTGCCTTAGGGAATCTCCGGGTCCATCTCTCTAATAAATTAGCACAGGATATCAAGACAAAGGAACGATTCAATCTCTGCTGGATAGTGGAATTCCCGCTATATACTTATAACCAGGAATTAAAACGGATTGACAGCGTCCATCACCCGTTCACCGCACCGAGAGCGGAAGACATACCGTTCCTTAAGACCGAGCCGCTCAAGGTCAAGGCGCGCGCCTACGATTTGGTGATGAATGGTGTTGAAGTGGGCGGGGGAAGTATTCGTATCCATTCTTCAGACCTGCAAAAAGAGATATTTACACTGCTTGGTATCAGTGAGCAGGAGGCCCAGTCCAGATTTGGATTCCTGATAGAGGCATTGCGTTATGGCGCGCCGCCGCACGGCGGTATTGCCTTCGGTATAGACCGTCTGCTAATGCTTCTTCTGGGGCTGGACTCCATCCGGGATGTCATTGCATTCCCCAAGACCACCAGCGCCGCCTGCCTGATGACCGGCGCCCCGTCCGATGTCACCTCGGAACAGTTGAAGGAATTGGGGATTAGCATCTCTAAATAGGCATTTTACTCTAACCCTTTGATTAATAATCTGATACAGTAAAAGAGGTGATTTTTAGTTAGGGGGAGGGGGGAGGGTGGGGGGTAGTCATCCTTGTCCGCATTAGGCATACTCTTGGCCCTATAGAGGTGCATTCCAGGCCCCTCAGAGGTATATTCCAGGCCCCTGAGAGGTGCATTCCAAGCACTATATAGGTATATTCCAAGCACTACAGAGGTATATTCCAGGCGTTATATAGGTATGCTCCAGGCGCTATATAGGTGCATTCCAGGCGTTATATAGGTATATTCCAGGCGCTATATAGGTGTGCTCTTGGCCTTACGGAGGTACGCTCCAGGCGCTATAATCGGTGTATGGTTATTGGCCAGATAGGGTGGCGAAAAACCAAGTATTTGTTGAAGTTTTGGAAAAGGCGGCATAGAATTGGATTTGTCGTCTGACAATTCTTGACCATCAGAGAAAGAAATTATAGAATTAGCCACGAAGACACAAAGGCACTAAAGATAAATAAATTATTCTTTATGTCTTGGTGCCTTAGTGGCGAGGAGAATAAGTTATGGATTTTTATGATGTGATAAAGAAGCGACATAGTATCCGTAAATACAAGCCGGACCCAATCAGTGATGAGATACTTAATCGCGTGCTGGATGCGGCGCATCTGGCGCCGTCCGGCAAGAACGGCCAGCCCTGGCGTTTTATCGTGGTGCGTAATCCTGAATTAAAGCAGAAATTAGTTAAGCCCTGCAGGGACCAGTTATATATTGCCGAGGCGCCCGTTATCATCATCGGCTGCGCCAATGAGGACGAGTCATACCAGAAACAGGGAAATTATATGAAGAGTTGGGCCATTGACCTGGCCCTGGCCTTTGACCATCTGATGTTGGCTGCGACCGTAGAGGGCCTGGGCACCTGCTGGATTGGCGCATTTGACGAGAAAGAGGTCAAGAAGGCGCTTAGTATCCCGGACCATTTGAGAGTGGTCGGACTTATGCCTTTAGGTTATGCTGATGGCGAGCCCAAGCCTAAGCCGCGCAAGGCGCTCGGAGAAATCGTGTTCTACGACCAGGCACCGAAGAATTAAGTTGAAACCACAGATAAACACAGATGGACACGGATGTAAAGTAAGCAAGATGAATAATAATACCAAAAATAATGATGATGGGTTGATGCGATTGGAATCAGGTGAGAAAACTGTTGCTTATATAGATATCTGCGGCATATCGGAATTTTATAAAAATGAGCCACCATCAGAAGATGTAGCGAAGAAAATAGGGTTCGGTTTTTTACGCTCACTGGATGAAATTAAAGGCTCAAATCCTGTGTCAATTCATATATTGAGTGATAGTGCATTATTAGTTCCTGATGATAGTTCTCAATTGTCCTTAGATAAACTTGTACAACTCAGTCTGATTCTATTCTATAATCTGGTTGAGAACACGCAAAGTGGACCCGCAAATCTTTCCAGAATATTTATCACAAAAGGGACATACTACTATATTGAATACCTGAAAGCCGGGCACCGCATTAATTATACAGTTGGCGGAAATGTTTTATTGAAATGCCTTTCCGCAGATAAAGAAGAGGGGTTACCATTTGGGGTGTTTACAGATTTACCAGAAGTAGAAATAATTAGAAAAAGTCCTTTTACTAAATGGCAGTTTGTTAATTACAAGAAATACTTAGATAACGATAGGCATCAATTATTTAATTATATATTACCTGAAAGACTGCTACCGAATATTATAAGACAACATTTTGGCGGATGGGATAAAACTTCTGTTAAACTGAGGCGATATTGCGAGACGCTTATTAGTTTATTGGAATAACTTAAAATGGATACACACGGATAAATCTGTGTTTATCTGTGTGCATCTGTGGTTTTGTATTATAAGAGAATCGTGAAAGAATCAGAATTCGGCTATATCAAGTGGCTCCAGAAACATCTGAGATACGGTAAAGACGTGCTCATCGGCTCGGGTGACGACTGCGCGGTAATAAAATTACCCGATAATAACCTCCTGTACGCCACCACCGATACAATTGTTGAGGATGTTGATTTTAAGAAAGCCACCCCGGAGCAAATCGGTTATAAATCAATAGCCATTTCATTAAGCGATTTAGCCGCAATGGGGGGCGATTTTACTAAGATATATGCTCTAATTAGCGCCTCATTGCCTAAGAACCGTGCCAAGCCGTCTTTTACCCATCCATTATTTAAAGGGATGCATTCTATCTGTACGAGATTCGGGGTCCAGATTATCGGCGGTGACCTCTCATCTATTAAAGGACCGATTACTATTACCTCAACACTATTTGGTATAAGTAAATCAAAGCCGGTAGTTCGAGCAGGTGTCCGTGAAGGTGATGCAATATTAGTTACCGGCAGTTTAGGCGGCAGTATCTTAGGTAAGCATCTTTCTTTTACTCCTCGATTAAGAGAATCAGCGCTGCTAAATCGTCATTATAAAATAAACTCTATGATAGACATCTCAGACGGTTTAGTAGTAGACCTGAATCATATTCTGGAATCAAGTAAGCTTGGGACAGTGCTGGATGAGTTAAGTATTCCGATTAGTAAAGACGCGTATAAATTAAAAGGTAACTCCTTACGACATGCCCTGACTGACGGCGAGGACTTTGAGTTACTTTTTACTGCGCCGCTAAAAGAGGCAGTGAAGATTATTCGCGATAGGGCGCTTAAAACGCCGGTCAGTATTATCGGGATGATAACTAAACAAAAAGGAATATACCTTCTCTCGAAACAGGGAGAGATAAGTAATATTAAACCACAAGGATTTACCCATTTTTAATCTGTGAACACCGCAGTGACCGCGACAGCGAAATCTGTGGCTAAATAATGATAAAGATAATCTCCAATAGTCCGTCCGAGACCATCAAAATAGGCAGTAAATTTGCTCGTCAACTCAAGGGCGGCGATTTTATTGCCCTCATTGGCATCCTGGGCGCAGGCAAGACCTATTTCACCAAGGGTATTGCCCAGGGTTTAGGCGTGGCAAAAGCAGAGAAAATCACCAGCCCGAGTTTTGTCCTGGGTAATTTTTATAAAGGCAAGAAATTATCCCTATTCCACTTTGACGCTTATCGCCTGAATAAGCCCGAAGAACTATTCAGATTGGGTTTGGATGATTTACTGTCCCAAAAAACCGTAATGGTTCTTGAATGGGCTGATAAGTTACTGTTGCTGATTCCCAAAAATCAGCATCCAAAGAGGATTATTAAGGTCAGGTTTAAGGTGACAGATGTTACCCGTCGTTTATTGACATTTAGCGGATTGCTAAATCAGGCAGGCCTGCATTAGCGCCTTCCCTTTAGTAAGTGTCTCCTGGTATTCACTGGCCGGGTCAGAGTCAGCCACGATTCCGCCGCCCACCTGATAATACGCTTTATTGCCGTTTAGCATAATGATTCTGATGGCAATAGACAAATCCATGGTCCCGTCAAATCCGATATAGCCGATGGCGCCGGTATAGACATTGCGTCTGGTCGGCTCAAGTTCGTCAATGATTTCCATTGCTCTGATTTTGGGAGCGCCGGTAATGGAACCGCCCGGGAATGTTGCCTTAACCACATCCACCAAATCATATTTGCTATCCAGTTCGCCTTTTACAGTGGCCACCAGGTGATGTAATGTCGGATAGGTTTCAAGCACCTTTTGTTGAGTCACTTTTACCGAATCGTATTTGCAGACCCGGCCCAGGTCGTTGCGTTCCATATCTACTATCATAGCCAATTCGGCATTGTCCTTGATACTATGAAATAATTCTTTTTTGAGTCGGCTGTCCTGTTGTTTGGTCTGGCCCCGGGGCCGTGTGCCTTTAATCGGCCTGGTTTCTATATAGCCGTTTTTTACTTTTAGGAATCGTTCAGGTGATGAACTGATGATAAGTTTATTATTATTAGGTTTTAAAAGGGCCGAGAATGGCGCCGGGTTAATCTGTTGCAGGATTTGAAATAATTCCAGCGGATGTTTATTGAGTGGTATCTCGAATCTCTGGGAAAGGTTGGCTTGATAAATATCGCCGGCAAATATGTATTCTTTAACACGCCTGACAGCTTTGAGATATTCCTGTTTGGTGAAGTTGGACTTCAGCATACTTCCTGTAATCTTTTTCTTCTGGATTCCCGCCTTCGCGGGAATGACGGAAAGGAAAGTGTCATTCCTGCGTAAGCAGGAATCCAGGCTGCATAGGTTTGCCCCAATGTCTAATCTGACATTCCATGCCTTATTAGCAGAATGGTCTATGGCTATAAACTTGTCATAAAAGGCAAAGAAGAGGTCTGGGAATTTTAAGTCATTTTTGGTAGTTGAGGGGAGTTTTTCTATAAAATGGCAGAGGTCATATCCAAAATACCCGACCCCGCCACCCATGAAAGGCGCAGGGCTTTTGGGGTTATGCCTGACTTTGTAGGTATTTAAGATGCTTCTTAACTCTTCTAACGGGTCGCCTTTTTTATGGGTTATCTTGCCGTCTTGTTCAATGGTGATGTTATTTCCCTTGGATTTAAGTATCAGGAACGGGTCAGAGCCGATAAACGAAAACTTTCCCCACGTTTTATGGCGCATGGCGCTGGTCAGATAAAAAGGGTAGGGACGGTTGTAAAAATGACTATAGAAATTCATATTCTGGTCATTAGGGCTTACTGATAAATATTAGGTATGCCCAGTTAATCAAAAGCCCGCCAACGAGCAAGATAATCAGCAATCTTTTACCGGGCATGGCCAATGAGATGGTTTTAGATTTATAGAATGCGATATTGATAAGCGATATTATTCCCCACATCACTAGGCCGATAAACCCAAGGAAAACCATGGGGTTCATCAGCAAAGATTGTTTAAATTGGAGGTGCGACAAATAAAAGGTTGAACGAGTTCCGCCGCAGGTGGCGCAGGGGATGCCGGTGATTTTCTTGAAGGTGCAGGTAAATATATTAAAGGCAATTGGCTGTTGGAACAAGGGTATATTGGCGGTTTGATAATTTGAGCGGAAGACCAGTTGCTTGGGGACTATCAGCATTGCAGTTAAGAGGAGAATTGCAATGCCGCCAGAGATAATCCCATAAAAAGGTTTGACGGTTATGATAATCTCTTTTGAAAGGAGTATATTCATTGTACAATCATCACCACAAAGAAAGAGTTTTTATTACTAGATGCCTCTAAAGAGGTCAACATAAATTCTTGAAATTTATGGCGTTAAATATATAGTTATTTATGTATTCAGCGAGTACAGATGGAGGAATAAAATGCCAGTAAGTTTTAAGTGTGGATGCGGTAAATCCCTGCGGGTTAAGGATGAATTCGCCGGTAAAAAGGTCAAATGCCCATCTTGTAACCAAGTTATTGTAACACCGGAAATCACGGCTGAAGACCTGGTTTCCACTGAAGGCCTTGCTGGACCAAAGGAATCCCAATCTTCGGTAAAATGCCTGACCTGCGGGGCAGAGTTAAAAGAGGATGACCCGGTTTGCATGAAGTGCGGAACCATCAGGCAGGTTATGAAGACGCAAGGTAAACCCCAGCCCCAAGCCGCAAAGCCGTTTTATATGAA
>JBBTIZ010000072.1:0-3027 GCA_038059695.1 Planctomycetota bacterium | reverse complement strand
ACATCCCCTCCTAAACCAAATTGCGAGGATAAAATCCGCTCTTTATCCGAGGATATTACCTTGCTCAATCTCGTCAACGGCCTGAATCTCACCGAAGACCAGATAAAACAAATCCTGCAATATAATAAGGAAGCCCAGGTGCTGAGAGAACAGATGGAAACAGAAAACGCCAGAATCATAAATAGTGTAATTGACGCCTACGGCGAACTTAAATCCACATTGGAAAAGAATGAGGGTATTCCTAAGGACATAGAGCGCCAGGCATTTATGATGGAGCAGGAAGCCAAAAGGATTATGGGCGAATTAATGGAAGGCGTGGCTAATATAGAGAAAGAATTAACCGGCGTATTGATTGAGTCGCAGGTGGAGGTAATCAACAACTTTAATCCCTGCCTGATACCGCCCAAGGACCTCAAGGACCCGGTCCGGGCCGGCCAGGCCGCAAACAGCGGACAGGGATTGGATATATTGAGACGCGTCAGAAAGATGCCACAGGATGTATATACGGAAAAGAGTCCTGAAATCGTGGAACGCCATCTGGAGAATATCCAAAAACATGTAGGCAAATTAAACGATGAGGAAAAGAAAAAAGAGAGCGAGCGATTTCTCAATGTGCTGAACAAATCACGTAAGATGTCTGATAAAGAATTTGAGCTGAACGGACCTGACCTGGCCAAGGAATTCATAAGCGACAGTAAAAAAACACTCGAAAAGGATAAAGAGTTGCGTAAAGAACTGGAAAAAATCCACCAGGAAAGACGAGGCGGGCCTTCACGCATTGGTAAATTCCTGATTAATCATAAAATAGTGCCAATACTGGAAAAACGGCTGGAACTGATGAAGAACGCCAAGCAACTGCCTCCGGCAGATTTGGATAATATTAAAAGCAGGTAACTATTGAAAAGGAGTATCTATGATAAAAAAACTATTGATATTCGTCACGCTGGCAATATTAATTACGGCACCCGCTTGGGCTGAAGACCAGGACCCATTGGAACAGAAGATATCTAAAGTCAGGGAGGAAATCTCGCTGACTAATCTTATTAACGGCTTGAACCTGACTGAATCGCAACTTTCCGGACTCATCAACGTCTTGAGCGAGGTTCAGGATATGCGCAAGTCATACAGGGAAAAACACCGGGCCCTGGCCGAAGAGATGCTCAAGTCATTTGAAGACCTGAAGAAGAACCTGGAGAACGGCCCGAAACTGCCGCCTGAGGTGGCAACCCAGGCCGGCGGATATAACGAGCAAGCCAAGGAACTGGGCGAGGAATTCAAGAAGAAATTAGCCCCCTACCAGGAAAAAGTGGAGAATGTCCTGACCGAGGCGCAAAAGATAGTCATAGATGAATTCAAGCCCTGCCTGTTGCCGCCCAAGAGCCAAAAGAATCCGGTCCGGGTCGGACAGGCAAAATCCAATGAGCAAGCCATTGAACACCTCCGTAAACTCCGCGAGATATCACAGGATGTCTATGAACAAAAACGGGATAATATTCTGAACCGATTTTTCTCCAAGTTTGAGGATAAAAAGGGCAAGATGAATGACGAGGAAAAGGCCAAGGAAAAGAAACGGCTCTTTGAACTGGTGGACCGGGTCAGGTCAATAAGCCCCGAGGAATTCGAACTAAATAAAGACGAACTGGCTGAAGAGTTCATTATCAAGGACCGGGCCGAGGAACTGGAAAGCCAGTTAAAGGATATCCTGGAATACCGCCATAAGGATAAAGGCGGACTGAACAAAATAGGCAGATTCTTCCTGAAACCGGAGATGCTGGGCATACTGGAAACCCGTTTGAATACACTGAAGAACTTCAAGCCGTCAGAACCGGCTAATCTGGATAATATTAAAAGCACTCCGGAGCCGGACAAGAAGAAGAAATAGTGTATGCAACATAAGCGCCCTAATTCTGATGAAAGGACTGCTATCTCAAGGCGCGAGTTCTTCAAACAGGTTTCTAATCTGGGACTAGCCACGACCTCGCTGCCGCTGGCTCTTAATGTATTTCTGGACTTCAACCAGAAAATCTGGGCTCAAGACAGAAGTTCCAAAGATATCTCCAAACTCATTGAGGCGCAGTATTACGAAAAACTTGCTGATAACAAAATCAAATGCACGCTCTGCCCTAACCTCCACATCTATGCGCCGGGCGAGCGATCATTCTGCTTTACCCGGGTCAACCATAAAGGCGTCTTAATGTCGCACGCCTATAATAATCCTTGCACCATCAGCGTTGACCCGATAGAAAAAGGGCCTTTCAACCATTTCCTGCCGGATACTAATTCGCTTTCGATTGCCCTGGGCGGCTGTAACCTGCGCTGTCTCTATTGCCAGAACTGGCAGGTCTCGATGGAAAAACCCGAGAAGACCGCTAAATGCGACTGGACCAAAGAAGATGCGCTTGACGGCGTGAAGAAGAAAGAATGCAAGACCATTTGTTATACCTATACCGAGCCAATGGTTTATCCGGAATATATCAAAGAGGTTTCGGCCTACACCAGTTCCAAGGGGATTCGCAACCTGGTCTGCACCGCGGCCTTTGTAAATCCCCAACCCTTAAAGGATATCTGCAAGACCGTCAGCGGCTTTGCCGTTACCCTCAAGGCGTTTAATGACAAGTTCTACCAGAAAATCTGCGGCCAATCGCTCGGCACTATTCTGCAGTCAATGGAAACAATCAAGGCGGAAAAGAAACACCTGGAAATCGTTAATCTGATTGTGCCGTCCTATAACGATGACCTGGAAGTTATCAAGAAGATGTGCCAGTGGGTTAAAAAGAACCTGGGCCAGGATACGCCTCTGCATTTCGGGAGATTCCATGCCGAATACAAACTCAAGGACCTGCCGGATACGCCGGTTAAAACCGTGGAACAGGCGCGCCAGATTGCGTTTGATGAAGGGCTAAAACATGTTTATACCTTTAATGTCGCGCCGCACGAAGGCAACAATACCTATTGCCCGGCCTGCAAACAGCCGGTTATCAAACGGCTGGCATTCAAGATGCTGGAAAACAACCTGCCTAAAGGCGC
>JBBTIZ010000071.1:11209-31552 GCA_038059695.1 Planctomycetota bacterium | reverse complement strand
AGGCGCTCACGGCCGTGACCATCAATGCGGCCTGCGCCATCAATAGAGAAAACAGTATCGGCTCCCTGGAACCCGGCAAACAGGCCGATATGGTCATCTGGGATTCTCCTTCATATAAACATATCCCTTATCACTTCGGCGTTAATCTGGTTGATAAGGTGATTAAGAGAGGAAAGGTAATTAAATGATAAAGCATATTTTGTGGCTTATTTTTGCCTTTGGGTTGATTGCGCAGCAGTTTGTGTTAAAGGCGATGGGCGTGCATCTCGGCCCGGGCTGGGAGGCGTTGATTCCGGGCTTGTCTATCTTCGGCGCGGCGTTTGTCCTTTCCTGGGGCGCGGAACTGGCCCAGCTGGAGATTCCGCAGTCCCTGGCTCTGGCATTCCTGGCCTTGGTTGCGGTGGTGCCTGAATATGCCGTGGACATTTACTTTGCCTGGACTGCCGGCTCTGACCCGAAATATATCCACTATGCCACGGCCAATATGACCGGCGCCAACCGGTTGCTTATCGGTTTGGGCTGGCCGGTGGTTCTGTTCGCCTATTATTTCGCCACGCGCAAGAAGACCATAGAGTTGGAGCCGAGCCATCGCATAGAGCTCTTTGCGCTGTTAGCCGCGACCTTTTATTCATTCTTTATCCCCATTAAGGGCAGTATTGCAATTTATGATTCCGTAATATTGCTGGTTATCTTTGTGTTGTACATAGTCGCTGCGGCCCGGGCGCATCACGTGGAACCGGAACTGGAAGGGCCGGTGGAGCTGTTCAGCAAGGGCTCCAGGTTTTTCCGCTGCGCGATTACTATCTTATTCTTTGTCATTTCGGGATATGCGATTTATATCTCGGCCGAACCCTTTGCCGAGGGGCTATTGGCCAGCGGCAAGGCTTGGGGCGTGAATGAGTTTGTGCTGGTTCAGTGGCTGGCGCCCCTGGCATCCGAATCGCCGGAATTCATCGTGGCCATTATTTTCGCCACCCGGGCCATGGCCGGCGCGTCATTAGGCACCCTTATCTCATCCAAGGTTAATCAGTGGACATTGCTGATTGCTTCTTTGCCGATTGCCTTTGCCTTGGGCGGCGGGAGCATACTGGGGATGAAATTAGACAGTATGCAGCAAGAGGAGATATTCCTGACCGCGGCCCAGTCGCTCTTTGCCATATTCGTTTTGTCCAATTTCAAGTTTTCTATGTTTGAGGCGCTGGTCTTATTAGTGCTTTTTTCCACCCAGTTGATGATACCGCTGATAATGCCGGAGCTGCTGCCTAATATGCCGGCTGAGCAATTGCAGGCATTGGAAATCAAGGCCCGGATGGGTTATGGCGGATTTTATATCGCGCTTTCTATATTAATGATAGCGCTCTCTTATAACCGGCGCAATGCTATCTTGTGCCTTATCAGGCCTGAGAAAAATGGCTAACCCTTGCCTGGGTTAATTATCTGGAAGTGATTGATGATGTCTATAAATAAATTGACGTTGAAGCGCGATGGGAAACAGATAATCCTTCATACGAATGGTTATATTTGCCGGTCCAAGGAAGAACTCTTGAAAAGCGCCGCGTTTAAACGGGTGGTCGGCTGGTATATTGATTATCTCAGTAAGCACGACCTGTTGCTCCTTGACTCATTAGGCGTCAACAGAGCCAGAAAAGAAACAGTTGCTAACTTAGTTAAACTTTTAGCCGGGTTGGAGGATGCGCCGTTAGTTGAAATGGCAAAGGTTTCCCCTGGCATGAAAGTTTACCTGGAGAAGCGTGAATTACTCCACGAGTTTGTCGAAGGGCTTTATAATTTCTGGCGCAGTTACGGCCGGTTTTTGGTGTGCCATTCCGAGCCAGGGGTGAGCAGGCACGAACTAAGCGGCAGCGTGAAACGAAGCACGCCGAAGGCGGCGCACGGAAAACTAAGCGGCAGCGTGACCGTGGCGCCGTGGCGCCACGAACATAAACCGTATCGCACCTTTAACCAGACCGTGGAACAACTGACCCATATTGTCAGGAGCGCCTACCGCGACATCTGTGAAAATATCACCGGTGACCACCCCAGGGTTTACCGGCAGGTGGCAGCCGGTTGTGAAGTCGGATTAATCCTGGCGCCGCAGCCGTGGCCCATACCGGTTGGTCCATATCGTAAACTTAAAGAGATATCTTTTATCCGGCAGGTCTGGCTGTCTCCGCCGCTTATTATTGACCCGCCGATGAACAAGCGGACCGGCCAATTCCGGCGGATTAAGGAGAATCCCTTAAAATATATATCATTGGAAGATGGTAAATGGTTTTGTTATCCGGCTCAGGTAGGGCCTTTGGTTATTTTTATATATTTCCATCAATCGGTTATCGGGTTAGGGTGCGCTTTGGCTAATTTATTCGAATTAGCCGGCGATAACCAGATAGCCGCAGGCCCGGATGCCATATATTTTTATGGCGCCCCGCCGGCCAGTTTAGCCAGGTTCGGGAAACTGCCGACCGTTTTCTATGATGATGAACCGAATCAGATTCTGGTGGCCGCGGTGCCGGCCGGCGATGAATTCGGTTATTTCGGGTATCTCAAAAAAATGGTTCTGACGCTCCATAATATTGTGATGCTCAAACAAGGGCGGATGCCTTATCACGGAGCCATGTTCCGGATTATACTCAAAGACGATACCCGGGCCAATATCCTGATGATGGGCGATACGGCCACCGGTAAATCGGAATTACTGGAAGCATTCCGGACATTGGGCGACGGGTATATCCAGGAATTAAAAATAATCGCCGATGATATGGGGTCGCTGGAGATTAAGCCCAACGGCGCTATCGCCGGTTACGGAACGGAAATCGGCGCTTTTGTCCGCCTGGACGACCTGCAGCCGGGATTTGCCTTCGGCCAGATGGACCGGGCGATTTTTATGAGCCCGCAAAAAGTAAATGCCCGGGTGGTCCTGCCGGTGACAACTATGGAAGAGGTCTTGCACGGCTATCAATTAAATATGCTGTTGTACGCGAATAATTATGAATCCGTTGATGATAATCATCCGGTGATTGAGCAATTCTCTAAGGCGGAGGAAGCGCTCAAGGTTTTCCGGGAAGGCGCCGCCCTGTCTAAGGGCACCACCACGGCCACCGGGTTGGTGCACACTTATTTTGCCAATATTTTCGGCCCGCCTCAATACCGGGCGCGGCACGAGGGAATTGCGCGTAAGATATTTAAGACCGCCTTTGCTTCAGGCATTTTCGTGGGGCAGATACGTACCCGGCTGGGTATTGCCGGCTATGAAACCAAAGGCCCGCAGGCCGCGGCCCAGATGTTATTTGAATTAATCAGAAAAACAAGGATTAGTAAACCCCGTTAGAGATGATTAGTATAAAGTATCTGACTGCTGAATTAATTACTTGACGGGAAGAATATTAAGTAATAGTGTATTTGCTATTTTAACGGTCACGTCTTTCCGACCCGTCGCGGTTCGGGGCGAGTTGGCGTGACCTATCTCTAACGGGGTAAACCCCGTTAGACCCAGTGGGTAGGGCAGGATTGCCTTAATCATGATATGAAATGGCCCGTACGGGCCAGAAGGATTTGATATGGATAAAGAACGTCGGAGTCAGAAACGTTATGTTGTTACCGGGCTCAGGGCCCGGGTCCGGGAAAAAACACTCTTCGGGTTATCCAGCAAACCCACCGCCCGGGAATATCCCTGTCTGGACATCTCAGAAGGCGGGATTCAATGCGCCATCAGCAAAGGCGCGCTTAACCCCCAGGACGAGATTTTATTGGATATATCCATCCCCTCCGGCCGGAATAAACCTATCGCCGTCAAAGCCCGGGTGCTTTGGGTTAAACTATCAGGTGACTCCAATTTCGGACTGGCCGGACTGCAATTTGTTTCCCCCAGCCCGGACCAGCAAGCCGAATTAAAGATGCTCATAGGAAAACACGGCAGCGATAAAGAACAGACCACGCCGTATCTTCTCTCAAAGATGCAAAAGAATGACAGTTTGCTTCCCCGGTTCAGAAGATAGGAGTTCGTTCACTCTGATTGCTTCGCAATGCTCGTGGTCTCGCAGTAGCGAGTTCCGCTCCAGTGGGTGCTCACGGTCTCTGTGGAGTTCGGGGTCATCGGGATAAAAGCCAGTAATGTTACGCCTTCGTTATACTTGGCGTAACTAACCGGCTCTAACATAATTTTGTTAATTCTTCTTGACTTTTACCATCTCAGGGGTATAATAGCCATATGCATAAAAGAGGGCTCTTACTATATTAATACTTTTCTTGGCTACGTGGTCCGGCGGTTGCTCGGCCATGAAACTGACCGATGCCTTGGCCCCAAATCCTGAGAACACCCAGCGTATTAAAGCGATGAATCTGCTGGAGCATACCGTGGCCCTGGCCCCGATTGAGTCCGAAATCTCCCGGCAGAAGATTACTGACGAGAAGACCGAACGGCTGATGGAGATTGACGCCGCTGCGCTGGCCGCTAAATTGGTCGAGACCTTCCGGGCTAATAATGTTTTCAAGAAGATAACCCAGATAGCGCCCAAGGACACCGCCCAAAAATCATTGATAAGGGAGGCCCGGGCCAAGAAGGCCACGCTCCTGATGCGGGTGACGTTGAAGAAGGCCCGGGTCTATGGCACCGGGAATAATGATTCGGCTTTTGGTAACACGGCCATGTGGTTTATGCTGGGCGTTCCAGCGCTCTGGGGCGCGGATATGAATTACGGCGTGGAGATTACGGCCGAGGTGTCGTTCTTAGACGTGGCTTCATCACCGGATTTTGCCACATTGCTGCATTCATACGAATATACATTCAAGGAAGAGGGCGGGATGACCTACCTGGAGCGCTCCGGCAGTTTGGCGGTCCTGGCCATTCCGCCCCAATACTGCCCGGATGACCTGAATAAGGTCAAGGATGCGGTTCTGCCATTGGCCCAAGAGCAATTCTTATTGAAATTAGCCGAGCAGACCAAAAAAGAGCTCGGTTCTAAATAGATTTACAACAACAGAACTAAGCGAAGCGTGACCGTGAGCACCCGAAGGGGCGGAACGAATTTAGCGGATTAAACTGAAGAATAACAACCCCCTCGCCCCCTTTACTAAGGGGGAATTAAAGGAGGTTGTTCAGTCCGTTGTTAAACGAGGAGATTTATTATGAATAAGATGAAGATTTTCGGGGTGCATTTGCAGAGGTGGCATTTATATTTTATTATTCCGCTATTGTGCCTGATGATAGCGGGCTGCGCGGCCGGGTTGCTTTTAGTGGGCACGGCTTTGAGCGGCGCATCCGGCGCCGCCGGGGGCGCCAGCTCTGGTTCTTCAGTCCAGAGGCGGGTAACCGGCCTGGTTTTTTCCCAGGGTTCTGAGAATGTCATCGCACCCTTGGGTGGGGCTACAGTCTGGGCTACATGGAGTTCAACCAGAAGTATTTTGGGCTCTTTTACCAAGGCCGTGACTTTTACCGGCTCGACTACAACCAATTCGGACGGCTCTTATGAGCTGGACGGGATTGATGATAATACAAATGTGGAGATTGTCATAGAGAAGGACGGGCATACCACCCAGATTCATAATGTCAATACGGGCGGCAGCAGCCCCAGCCTCAAGGGCACGTTGAGCCGCAAGAACCAGAATAAGAAAACTGTTTTCAGCGCTACAGAAAACGACGTCAATACGGACAGCGATGTGAATGAAAAGGGAGAATCAATTCCCCGGTGCCACGTGGCGATTACCCCGGGCGCTGTAACCAGCGATACCGAGGTTGATTTGAGCCCTTATTATTCGATGTACAATCTGCCGCGGCCCATACCGGACGGCTATATCGGGCTGGCCGGGGCTGATTTCAGCGCCGCATCAACCGTCCTTTTTACCACGGGCAAGGAGGCCAAGCCCTATGTGGTTCTGCCTTCAGCCGTGCGCGCTACGGAACTGGCGGCGGCTAATATCAAACTGATGGAGTTGATCGAGGTCAGCGGGGTCACGCAATGGGTGGTAGCCAAAAACGCCGGCAACCAAGACCAGGCCTGTAAATATCACACCTCAGGCGCTTATGATGGAATGTTGGGACCGGATGACAGCGCGATTGAAGCTAACCAAGCCAAGCTAAAAGGCATCCGGCCGTTCTGTTTTGTTTATTCTACAACCCAGCTGGCCACGATTACCGGCCGGGTCAGGAATACCGCCGGCGCAACTATTGCCGGGGCTATGGTTTTCGGCGGCGGCTCGTCGGACACCACTGATTTAGCCGGTGATTATATCCTGGAGAATGTCATTGCCCTGAGCGCCAGTTCCGCCAGCCTGATTATGGTTAATGCCATAGCGCCGAATTATCAACTGGCTTCGGCCGTGGTATCGGTCCTATCCAGCAACGTGAAAAGCGGCATCGATATCACCTTGGAGACCATGGAAGAGGTGGCTATCCTGGGCGGCAAGGTCACGGATACCGCCACTACCCTGCCCATTGCCGGAGCCAAGGTGGTCTGCACCACCAATCCGTATATCGCGGCTTTTGCCTATGATAACAATGGAACAGCGGCTGATTTTATGGATGACGTGCTTTCCGTCACCCCGCCGGCCAACCTCAGTAACTACCGCTGGAATCTGATATCGCCCAGCGGCGCAAGATACCAGTCATCATCTCAAAATAGTAATTCGGTTATGTTGAACACTCTTTTTTCAGAATCAGGTTTCAATTCTGAGGGTTCATACCGGGCGGACCTGGGCATAACAATGACTGACGAACGGGTAGTAACAGCCACAGCCGGATTTATGTCAAAATTGATTGATCTAGGAGGAGGATTATATCAACAACAAATCACCGATATCAAACTGCCGGTTTCACTGGACCCGTCCATTACGATGGAGGCATACAGCAATACGCAGGGTAATTACCGGCTGATAGGGGTGCCGACCGGCGTGGAATTAAAACTCCAGGCCAGCAAGAGCGGTTATCAATCATCAGGCATCAGGACCATAGCGCCTTTGACCCAGGGTCAGACCAAGGAGGAGAATTTCTCGTTGAATGCCGGTTCAGCCGCAGTGGCATCTATCTGGATTACGCCCTCGCCTTCGGTTAATCTCCAGAACAGCCAGACCGTGCAGTTTTCAGGGGTAGCCAGGGATGATGCGAATAACACTATTTCGCCCACGCCGTCTTTTACCTGGACGTCATCCAATCCGGTCATTGCTTCCATTAACACGAGCGGCTTAGCCAGCGCTTTAGGCGCAGGCACGGTTACAATAGAGGCGTCAAATAGCGGAATTACGAGCAATGCGGTGACGGTCCAGGTGGGCGGTAAGCCGGCCGCGCCGAGTAATTTCACGGCCGTAGCCAGTTCATATTCCACGATAGACCTGGCCTGGCAGGATAATTCCACTGATGAAGACGAGTTTGATATAGAGCGCTCCACGAACGGGATTACCTATACGGTTATTTCCACCCAGTATCCCGATACGGTGGGCTATAATGACACGGGCTTGTCAGCCAACACCCAGTATTGGTACAGGGTTTATGCGAATAATGCCAACGGCGATTCAAACAAGGCCAGCGCCGACGCCACGACCCCGAGCATTCCGGTGCCCAACGGGCCGACCGCTCTGATAGTAACGGCAACAGACGCCACTACCATCAATTTGGAATGGACGGATAACTCCGATAACGAGACCGGGTTCCAGATTCGCCGTTCGCTGGACGGAGACACATACAACGTTATCGGCACGGTCGGCGCCAACACGTTCTCCTACCTGAATTCAGGGCTGACGGCTAACACGAACTATTATTACCGTATCTATGCCTATAACGGTTCAGGTAATTCCACGGCTTTTGCCTCTGGTTCTACTTGGACGCCGGACACCATACCGAGTGCACCCAGCGGACTGGCCGCCTCAACCACTTCGTCATCTGCGATAAACCTGACCTGGACAGATAATTCAAATAATGAACTCGGGTTCAAGATAGAACGTTCGCCCAATGGCGTGGACACCTGGACCGAGGTTTATACCACCACAGCCGGTGCAATCTCTTATCCCAATAGCGGCCTGACTTACAACACGACCTATTATTACCGCATCAGGTCATACAACACGGCCGGTAATTCGGGCTATACCCCGAACGTATATGCCACGACCAATCAGGTTGTGCCAGCCGACCCGACCTTATTAACCCTTGAGGTTTTGTCAGATATATCTATGCGACTCACATGGACAGATGCCTCAAATAACGAAGACGGGTTCAAGGTCCGGATATCTACAAACGGAACAACTTATACGTTAAGGACCACATTAGGCGCAGGAACAACGGTGTTCACCGATACTGGACTTTCCGCTTCCACAACATACTGGTATGGAGTTTATGCCTATAACACAGCCGGTGACTCAGGATTTTCCAATGTGTATTCAAGCACGACCAATGCGTCGCCCATTCCTTCAGTACCTATTGATTTAGTTGCTAATCCAGCATCTTCTACACAGATAAATCTTTTCTGGACAGATACCTCATATAATGAAAACGGGTTTAAGATAGAGCGGGCCATAAGCGGCACACCCGGCTGGACCCAGATTGCCACCCCAATAACCAATACCACTTCTTATCAGGATACGCCATTGTCTGCAACAACTACTTATGGATACCGTATCCTTGCCTATAACGGAACCGGTGACTCTAATTGGTCAAGTGTGGTCTCAGCCACGACCGGAGCGCCGTCCATTCCGGCTGCCCCGACCGCCTTAACATCTGTTGCTTCTGCGCCTACAATTATCAACCTTTCCTGGACCGATAACGCCGATAACGAAGACGGCTTCACCATACAACAATCACCTGAAGGCACCACCTTTAGTTTAGTGGCTAATGTAACGGTTAATACCACCTCGTATATATTTGCCTCCACACCTGAGACCACTTATTATTTCAGGGTTTACGCCTATAATGCGGGCGGCAATTCCGGATATTCTAATATTCCATCAGCCACCACGCCGCCTGAGATACCCATCGCCCCGACCGCGCTTACAGCCGCGGCAATCTCACCCACGGCAATAACCATCACCTGGACTGATAATTCCAATAACGAGACCGGATTCAGGATAGAGCGGCTTATCTCGGGCAGTTATCAGGAGATTGGAACAGCGGGCGCTAATGCGATTACCTATACCAATACGGGCTTGCCTGACAATACGCTTCAGTATTATAAAGTCCGGGCCTATAATGTGAGCGGTAATTCGGATTATACCAATGTAGCCGAGGCAATGACGCCGATGGCGCCGCCGGCTGCGCCGACAAACCTGATTACCACCACGGTTACGGCCTCGGCTATATCGCTTGAATGGGTTGATAATGCCACCAATGAAGAGGGTTTCAAGTTACAACGTTCTACAGACGGCATTACTTATACGCTCCGCGCCACTCCGGCGCCTGATGCCGGTTCTTATAATGACACCGGTTTATCTGAGAATACCGCCTACTGGTATCGGATTTACGCATTCAATGCAGGCGGTAATTCGGGCTATGCCGGACCGATTTCCGCAACGACACTTCTGCCCCTGCCGTCTGCGCCGAGCACTATGACCGCTAATGCGGTTTCGGCATCCCAGATAAATCTAAGTTGGACGGATAATTCTAATAATGAGACCGGGTTTAAGGTGGACCGTTCGCCCAACGGAGTAGATAGTTGGACGGCCTTGACCCAGACGGCATCCGGCGTGACTACTTTATCCGATATAGGCCTGTCCTCCAACACCACTTATTATTACCGGGTTTGCGCCTATAATGCTACGGGTGATTCAGGTTATTCCAATATTGCCTCAGCCACGACATTTGAGGTGATACCCAATACGCCGGGCGCGGTCACGGCCACCGCGGTCTCGCCTTATGAGGTATCTATTACCTGGACCGATAATTCCACTAATGAGACCGGTTTCAAGGTGGAGCGCAAGACCGGAGGCGCCGGGACATATGATCAGGTGGCAACACCCACAGCCAATACAATTACTTATCCTGATAGCGGTCTGTCGCCGAATACAACGTATTATTACAGGGTGCGGGCATATAACGGGGCTGGTAATTCCGCATACTGCAGCGAGATGGCGGCCACCACGCCTCTGCCGCCCATACCCAATCCGCCGTCCGGCCTGATTACCACCACGGTTACCTCGTCATCCATCGGACTCCAATGGACCGATAACTCCACTAACGAGGACGGGTTCAAGATAGAGCGTAAAATAACGAGCGGTAGTTTTACATATCTGGATACGGTTTCGCTCAATGTTACCGCATACACCAATACCGGTTTAACTTCAGGCATTACCTACACTTACCGGGTCTATGCCTATAACGGAGGCGGTGATTCAGGTTACTCTACTGAAGCCACTGCCACCACGTTGATTATTCCGCCCAATGCGCCCAGCGCACTGACAACAACTTCAGTCACCTCGTCCTCTATCGGACTGCAGTGGCAGGATAATTCCAATGACGAGACGAAATTCTATATAGAGCGCTCCCCCGACGGTCTTACATTCAGTTACTTATCAGAGGTGGGTTCTAACGTGGTTTCGTTTACCAACAGTGGGTTGCCTTATACGACCACCTATTGGTATCGGGTCTATGCGTATAACACGGCCGGGTCGTCCGGTTTTACCAATGTCATCTCAGGAACGACCCTGGGACCGCCGCCGCCCAATGCGCCGTCTAACCTGATTGCCACGGCCCAAGCCATTGATAAGATACAGTTGACCTGGCAGGATAATTCAGGCGACGAAGATGGATTTAAGGTTTACCGCTCCCCGAACGGCATCACCTATACCCAGATTGCCACGAACACGGCCAATAGCACCATATATTCCGATATGCCGGTATCGCCTTCTGTTCTTTACTATTACCGGGTTATGGCGTATAATGCTTACGGCGATTCTGCCGCAGCCGGGACCACCGGAATTGTCTCGGTCCAGCCGGATGCGATGATTCGCCTGAGCAGCGATATTGATGATTATCCGTATTACCTGACCAATAATCTTTATGAGACAACTCCGGTCTCCCAGACCAAGGGCCAGGGGGTGGAAAGCAAGAAGACGGTGTCATACTATATCCGGGTGCAGAATGACGGCAATCTTTCAGAGACATTCAAGGTTACCGGCACCGGCAGTTCAGGGAATTGGACCGTAACATATTATGACGTAACCGGCGGAGAGCCGGGGACTGATATTACCGGGTCAATGACCGGTATTTCAGGGTATGTAACGTCATCTTTGGGCGTAGGCGGTTATATTACCATCCGGATGGAGGTCGGTCAAATGAATGTCCAGACCGGCTCATACTATGACGCGGTTGTCAGGGCTACTTCTACGGGCGACCCGACCAGAACAGATACAATCAAGGCCCGGAACGAGGCCATTCCGAGTTATTACAGCATCTCCGGCAGCGTCAGTTACACTGGCACAAAGACCGGCCGGGTCTATATTGATGTAAACCGGCAGGACGGCGGACAGACCAATAACGGGACCAGCATTTCCGCAAACAGCATCCCGCCAACCGGCACAGGCGCTTATATTATCCGGGGCGTTCAACCGGGCAACTATAGGGTTTACGGCTGGATGGACCATTTGGGAGAGGGGACAAAGAATGATGCTAATCCCTACGGCTCATCCGGCATATTCAGCATTACTAACAATAATGTTACGGGTATGAATATCTTCATCTCCGACCCAATCACGCCCAGCCCGGTTTCCCCGGCCAATGTGATGGCATTCCCGACTGACTCATCGGTATTAATATTCTCTGATAAGCCAAAAGATACAAATGGCCGGGAAATCGCCGATTTATACAGGATTTACTGGAGCACCAGTGTCACCGTTAGTAAATCCAGTTATCTGGGCTACAAGACAGTGCCGATTAACCGGGATGATGCGTTTTTCATTACCGGTTTGACCAATGGTAATTCTCTTTACTTTGTGGCGACCGCATTTGTGGGAGCCGTGGAAAGCGCTGAATCACCGACCTTCGGCCCGGTGGTTATTGGGCCGGCTACAGGCAGTTACAACGTTTCAGGCACTATTTTCTATCCGGGCGTTAGCCCTACCGGTCCACTCTATGTAGGCGTTTATAATAGCGCTGGTGCGATTACCTGCACGCGCATCGTATTACCATCCAGCGATTCGCAGACCTATAGTTTTGCCGGTGTGGCCAACGGCACCTATATGCTCTGGGCCATTATGGATATGAATAATAACGGTCTGATTGATACAGGTGATTATAAAGCAACCGACCAGGGCATCAGCATTACCGTTAATAACGTTAATTTGACCAACCAGAATATTGACCTGCCGCTCGGAAACGGCATTGCCGTGGCCGAGACCGAACACCGGAGGCAGGGCGCGGACGAGAGATATAACGTTGAACTTAGCGTAAATGACGGGAGGAAATTGGTCGTAGCCGTGGCTGCGGTCTCGGGTCCCGGTGTTATTTCACCGATTGACATCAGCAACCGGGACAGGGATTTCCGCTATGGCCTGAACCGCGGCTCTAACCGGCCGATTACCTCGGATAATTATGCGATGAGTGTTACTTACGCTGACGCTACTACCGAGACATTGAATGCCCCGGTGACCGCGGTGCTGGATTGCTTTGCCCAGAATCTCTCACCGAACGGAATAGGCGGGCACGTGGTGCCGACCTTTACCTGGGCTGCGCCGGCCTCGCCGCCGCCTACATATAATTACTATATGTGGGTAAACAAACAGACCGGAGGCGATGTCTGGAGATACCCGCGTGATGCCGATATGCCCTCCTCGCAACTCTCGGTCCTGTATAATACCGACGGCCAGGCCAAACAGCCCAATCTGGACATCGGAACGAATTATGACTGGTTTGTGATGGTCATTGACTCAAACAGTAATAAGGCAACAGAAGTGGTATCCTATAGCCCGACCTATTTTGACAACCAGCCGGATGCGGCGATTGGATTAAGCAGTGAGCCGATAACTTCATATCTGACCGATAATCTCTATGAGTCCTATCCAATCTCGCAGATTAAGAGTCAGAATGCCCTGAATTTCCAGGTCGTTTCGTACCTGATTCGTCTTCAGAATGAGGGAAAGAATATGGAGCCGTTCAGGATAACCGGTACGGCCGGTTCATATCCTCTTTGGACGGTTTCATATTACGATGCACCTACCGGCGGTATAGATATCACTCCTCAAGTTACCGGAGGCGGTTACTATACGCCTTCTATACTATCAACAGATTTTATTACGATTCGGGTGGAAGTAACGGCTGTCAGCGCTTCGTCCGGGACATTCATTGATACCTATATCACAACTATTTCCCAAGGTAACCCCTCCAAGAAAGATGCGATCAAGGCAACGACCAAGGTGCCTCTGCCCTGGCGCCAGGTCGTGGGCGGCGCAGGGCATACGGTGGCTATCAAGGATAACGGAACATTATGGTCTTGGGGCGATAATTACAATGGACAACTCGGGCTTGGTGATAATAATAACCGTAATCTGCCGACACAGGTGGGTTATGATACCAACTGGCAATCAATCGCAGCCGGTTATGACTATACGATGGCTGTAAAGTCAGATGGTTCGCTCTGGGCCTGGGGCTATAATTATGCCGGACAGTTGGGCTTGGGCGGCACTGCTAATTATTATTCTCCCACCCGGGTCGGTATAGACAATAACTGGCAATCAGTTACCTGCGGCTATAGCCATACACTGGCAATAAAAATAGGCGGAACCCTCTGGACCTGGGGCGATAACTGGTCCGGGCAATTGGGATTTGGCGATACGACTACCCGTTATTCGCCAAGCCAAGTCGGACTGGATACAAATTGGAGCACGGCCGCGGCCGGAAACAGTTTTACCCTGGCCTTGAAGACAGACGGGACTATCTGGTCCTGCGGTGTGAACGCCGACGGCAGGTTGGGTCTCGGTAACACTACTACGTATTACTCGCTAACAAAGGTGTCAGCCGGATGGCAGGCAATTGCAGCCGGCCAATACCACGGCCTGGCGCTCAAGACAGATAAAACACTCTGGGTCTGGGGGTATAATTCCAATTACCAATTGGGGTTAAATGATATAACTAATCGCTTATCGCCGACTCAGGTTGGAACCGATGCAAACTGGGTCTCAGTGGCCGGTGGAGACAACCATAGTTTGGCGGCCAAGACCGATGGCTCGCTCTGGTCCTGGGGCTATAACGGGAATGGACAGTTAGGGCTCGGAGATACAAATCAAAGAACTACACCAGCCAGAGTGGGTCCTGATAATAACTGGGCTAATGTTACCTCAGGGTTCTCTCACAGTTTATCGTTAAGAGGCAGTAACTCAATCTGGGTCTGGGGGAATAATGGTTCATATCAATTGGGTTTAGGGAATGACTGGAATAACCGCCTGAGTCCGGTCTGGCTGGGGCAGTAGCCGTTCGGAAAGAGGCATAGGGCATAATGGCATTAGGAATACTATTGATGGTAACATAGTTAATGTCCCTCCTTATTTGTCTGCTCCAAACTTTGTTAGTAATGGTGGTAGTTTAGTCTATCCGGGCACAGGTGACTATATCTACGGACTCCGAGGTGGGACCACTACTGACTTCTGGCGTTATTCCATCTCAGGAAATTCCTGGGTAGCAATGACCTCTGCACCAGCAACTGTTTACCAAGGTGGCGCACTATCCTATCCGGGCACAGGCGACTATATCTATGGTTTTAGAGGCAATGTTTTTACGGACTTCTGGCGTTATAAATTTAAGTAGCCCCTATTCGCTGGGCGATATGACCGGCTATGCCTACGATAATTACGTTAAATAAGGAGTGTTTCCCACTGAGCGCCAATAGCGGGGTAAAATAACCGCTAATTCCTTGAATTGCAAGGAGTTAGGTAAATAACTTGCCCTGTCGGGGGAACCGTTCCCCTGTATAGGGGAATCGTTCCCGGACCTACGGGAATTGTTCCCGGACCTACGGGAATCGTTCCCGGACCTACGGGAATCGTTCCCGGACCTCTGGGAATTGTTCCCGGACCTCTGGGAATCGTTCCCGGACCTCTGGGAATTGTTCCCGGACCTACGGGAATCGTTCCCGTGTATAGGGGAATCGTTCCCGTGCCACTGGGAATTGCCATTCGTGCCATCCGTTGCTCTTATCTAACGGGGTCTAATATTTGACTTGCCTTAAAAATCAATTACAATGCTCTGCGAATATGATTCTCTTGAAAATCGCCCTTATTTTTGTATTGATAGTGCTGTTGCTCCGGCTGAAAGCGCCTTTCAGCATTTCTATCCTCTTTTCCGGGCTGGTTCTGGGTATTGGATTTTCCGCCGGAGGCGGGAATCAGGCACTGGTTGATATCGGCCGAACTGCCTTGGCTACGCTCCATGAACCGGAAACCATCTCTCTGGCATTGATTGTCGGAATAATACTGGTCCTGTCCGAGTTGCTCCAGGTTTCCGGCCAGATGACCGAGTTAGGCCAGGTAATAATTAAGACCTTCGGATTGCACCGCTGGACCTATACGATTTTACCGGCCATCATCGGATTATTGCCCATGCCGGGCGGGGCGCTGTTTACAGCCCCGATGATGGACGGAGTCAGTGAGACCAGCATCCCGGCCCATAAAAAGACCCTGATTAATTACTGGTTCAGGCATATTTGGGAGTATGCCTGGCCTCTGTATCCGGGCCTGGTCCTGGCCGCAGGATTGGCTAAGGTTAATCTGAACATTTTTGCCATAATCCAGTCGCCGTTTACCGTGATTTCGGCGCTGATTGGCGCTATTCTCATTCTGCCCGGTATGAGCATATCGGACCAGCATATTCATAAAGGTTCTTTTAAGGACTTTGCCAGGATGGTCTATCTGATTTCTCCGATAATTGTGATTATCCTGCTGTTTATTGCTTTTCAGTTGCAGATGCTTATCTGTGTTTCAGCCGGATTGGCTTTGGCTGTTTTTAACATCCTCATCAGCCGGAAGCTAAAGATAACAGCCATACTCAGGATTATTTTCGCCAAGGTCTCGGTCTATCAGATGATATTTGTGGTAATCAGCGTGATGGCCTTTACTGGCATAATGCGCTCCAGCACCCTGATAAGCGAACTCAGCCGCTTTTTTACAGGCGGGATAGACGGGAATATACCTTTTGTCTATATGACCATAACAATAATATTCCTGCCGTTCATTATCGGATTGCTGACCGGATTGACCGTGGGATTTGTCGGTATCACCTTCCCATTGATATTTTCCACCATTGTGCCTAATGGGATTGATGTTATGCCGATGGCGGTCCTGGCTTATGTTTCCGGGGTAAGCGGTGTTATGCTCTCGCCGGTCCATCTGTGTCTGGTATTGACCAACCAGTATTATAATTCGTCATTCAGGAAAGTATATAAGACATTAATCCCGGTGGCATTGTCTGTGCTGGCATTAGCAGTGATTGGGTTTTTATTATATACCTTATTATAACCCCTATCCCTGACCATCTTAGTCCCTATCCGGTATATAGATAACCCCTATGCCGTAGGGAGGTAGCCCCTATCTGGCTAATCCATTAGGGTAGGGGGGTACCGTCATAGCCCCTATGGTGCATAGGGATAGTCCCTATCCCTGTTACCCTATATCCCTATCTCGTAGCGGAATAGCCCCTATGGAGTGTCGGGGTAGTCCCTATGTAGTCACCCCAGTAACCCTGTCTATCTATATTATCTTAAACACCAATAAAATTAAAATAATGAATAATCTATCCTATTTTGGTCTTCCGCGCCCTGGGATGCGCTTGATTATAAACCTCTTTAAGCCGGTTGGTGGTGATATGGGTGTAAATCTGGGTGGTGGAGATGCTCTTATGGCCCAGGAGTTCCTGGACACTGCGCAGGTCCGCGCCGTGGTCCAATAGATGCGTGGCAAAGGTATGCCGGAAGGTATGAGGTGATATTCTCTTGTTGGTTAATCCTGTGCCGAGCCGGTAACGGGCGATTTCATTACGCACGCTCCGGTCCGTCAATCCCCCTCCGAAGCGGTTAAGAAATAAATGAGAATTCTGTTCACTCGCCCTTTCAGTGATCGTGGTCACGCTTGCGCTTAGTTCACTCCGCTTCAGCCGCTGGCTGAATGCTCCTGGTCTGCTTCGCAGTTCCGGTTTTTGCTTGGCTACCGCTTTATTCGCCATATGCGGTTCTTGCTGGTTCTTATTATCTTGAGCTTCTTTTCCTCTGGCGGTCAGGTAATTTTCTATGGCCTTCATTGCAAAGCTGCCGACGGGAACTATCCGTTCCTTTCTGCCCTTGCCTAAAATATGGGCTACTGAGGAATTAAAATCAATATCCTTTATCTTTAGTTGGGTCAGTTCAGAAACGCGCAAGCCGCAACTATAAAGCAGTTCCAGGATGGCCGCATCTCTTAAGGCAACCATCCGGCCTTCATTGGGGCGGAATTTAGGCGCCTGGATTACCGGTTGATGGACCATATTTTTTACCTCTGACTCTGTCATAAAATCAGGCAATTTCTTATTTATCCTTGGAGAGCGTATTAAGGTAATGGGATTATTTGCAACGAGTCGTTTCTGGGCCAGGAATTTGAAGAATGATTTCAGTGTGGCTACCTTTCGGGCCAGAGATGTTTTCTGGTAATTCTTTTCTTTCAGGAACACCAGGTAGGAACGGATGACCAGGTTAGTTATGTCCGCAAAATCGGCGGATGGGAATTGCGGCTTAAGGAACGCGCTGAACTGCATCAAGTCGGTATGGTATGCACGGACGGTTTCTCGTGAATAGTTCCGCACCGATGAAATGTATTCTATAAACTGGTTGACATAATCCGCCATAGTTACCTTATCGGTAAAATAACCAGGATGCTTTACCCTGCATTATTTATAAACTTTGTATTTCCCTTTGTGTCATTCCCACGAAAGTGGGAATCCAGAAGGCCCCAAGCGATATGGATTCCTGCTTCCGCCCCGATGTGAATCGGGGCGCCCCGTATCCGAAGGCATCGGGACGCAGGAATGACAATCAACGTAGTGTCACTAAATTGAGTATAGTATGAATAATCAGGGTTTAGATAGTTAGGCGAAACTTATTGACCCCGTTAGAGATGTTTGTTATAATATTTAATAGTAATTTCGACGAGGCGGGATAAAATATCGCTATCGTGTTCTAATGAATATTACGCCCTGCACCATATGGTGCAGGGCTATCTCTAACGGGGTTGACAATCATCTAAACTGATACTATGTTGTTGTTATGATGAAGTCATTATTGGGGGTTTTTGCGCCGAGCATATTTTGTTTTATTTTGCCCTTGCATATTTACCCGCAGGATGCCTCCATTAAATTTAACCAGCAAAGCATAGAAATACAGGGAGAAGTGGATAATGTTATCTTAAGGGATTTAAATAACGATAAATTGCAGGAAGTTATATTTCAGCAGGGTCATAACCTTGTGATATATAATCTCTTAAATACTGCATCAGGCGCCGGCCTTACCAGAAGTTCTGTTTATAAATTACCTGATGATGTTTGTATTTACGATATTACGGAGACAAATTCTAACGGTAACATTATTTACATTAATAACAAGGGAATTAATCTATCAGGAATACTTAGTCCGACGGCCCAGGCATTTAGATACCCCTGCCGGACTATTTTCAGGAACGAAATATTTCCCGCGCCGCTACGCAAGAGGATTATGTTTGATTTGGCTTGTAGTGAACCATTCGTTGGGACTCAGGGTAAACTTAGCGAATCTAATGGCCGTAACCGCGCGGTGGTCGTCCCCGCCAACGGCAAATTCCTGATAGTCCCTTACGGGGATATTTTATCCGGGGTAATTACCCAAACAGAGGAGGTGCCTGTTGCCGTGACATCGCGGGTGTATAACAGTGCCAGTATCTTTGAGCCGCTGGCCACGGATATAAGTTTGCCGGTCTTTGCATTTGCCGACCTGAATAATGATAAATACAATGATTTTATCACCTTGGCGTATAATAATATCTGCGGGTTTATCAGTGATAAACAGGATAAAGAAGGCAGAAGTACTTTTCTATTTAAGCCGGCTGGCAACTTGCTGTCCATTCCTGAAGATGCCGCGAATCAGGAGATAGATTTCGGTTATACGCTGTCCCCGATTATCAGCGATATAAATAAAGACGGTTACGCTGATATCATTTTTAGTGATGACCGCGAAGGAACTGTTTATATATATCTGAATCAGTTCAGCGCTGACGGGATATTCTTTGCCAAAACGCCTACTCAGATAATCAGGACGAATAATTGGATTATCGAACATAACCTGATTGATTTAAATGGCGATTCATTGGATGATTTAGTGCTGGTCCAGATGAATAAACTGGGGGTGATGGGCGGGTTGCAGGCAATATTGGCTAAGACGCTTGAGTGGGAGGTGGTGGTATATTTGGCCCGCCCTGCAAAAAACACCGCCCCGAACGGGCGGGGGGTAGCCCCCGCATCAGAAATCTATCCGAAAAGTCCCGACTATGTCCGCTCAATAAAACTGCCGTTTTCCTTCTCATATTCCAGTTCGCTTTCTTTGGGCCGGTCTCTGCCGAAAATACAGAGCCCGTATATCTGGAGTTTAGCCGGCGATTTTAACGGCGATAGAATACGTGATTTATTGCTCTCCAGCACAGAATCGCAGATGGGCGTATACCCGGGCGATAAACAGCAGATATTTAATAAAGATATTTTGGCGTCTTTTAATTTATTGTCGGCTAATCAGGGATATAAACTTATGGGGATGCCCTATGGCGCCCCGATTATCTCTGATATTAATAATGACGGTAAATCGGATATAATCATTCCGCTGACCCGCCAGGATTCCGCAGGAATAGTTTCCTGTTCTTATGACATCCTATTATCGAACTAAATATTTCTATTTTATTGACTTTACACAGTATTATTTGATATATAATAAGTTATATTAATTAATATTTTGATTAAATCAGTGTTTGAGGAGGGAAAATAGATGCAAAGGAAGGAAATCGCCGAAGCCATAGCCAGGAAACTTAAGATAAGAGATGTACTGGCCAAACAGATTGTTAAGGAAGTTTTTAGCAGCATTATTGATACCGTGATAAAAGAAGGGCGTTTAGAGATGCGCAACTTCGGGGTATTCAGTATCAGGGAGCGCAAACCCCGCAAGGCGCGCAACCCTAAAACCGGCGCAGAAGTTCACCTGCCCGCCCGTAAGGTCATGGTCTTTAAGCCCGGCTATAATGTTAAGAAGAAATTATTACGTGGTTAATGAATATTCCACTCCCGCCGAAGCGGGATAAAAGCCAGTAACTCGCTACGTTCGTAACTGGCTCTAAAAGGAGATTTTATATGAGGAATATGATAGGGTTGTTGGCTGCGGTAATAATTATCTCTATGGG
>JBBTIZ010000071.1:0-11109 GCA_038059695.1 Planctomycetota bacterium | reverse complement strand
TTTATATGAGGAATATGATAGGGTTGTTGGCTGCGGTAATAATTATCTCTATGGGTTATCCTTGCGAAAGCAATGCCGAATCATTTATTAAGGTGCGCGGTCTGGGTTGGGATAGCACCATTAAAGGTAACATCAGAGCCGATGAAGGCGCTATGACCGGCTCTAGTATTGACCTGAAGGATACGCTGGGTATTACCAAGTCAATTGTTGTCCCGGAGATTGAATGTAAAATAGGTTTCCTGGGGACGAGCCGATTTATTATATCATACAGCCCGGCAAGTTATGACGGTAAAAAGACCATCACCAAGAACCTGTCGTTTTCCGGGAAGACATTCTCGGCCAGCGAAACCATCAAGACCCAAATGGATATTACCATGACATCTGTGCTATATGAATTTGCGCCGCTTCCCGAAGGCGTTATTCAACCCCTGACTTCATCCGAACCGGAAATGGGGCTTCTGCTTGGCCTGAAATATTTCCATACCGAAGCCCAGATAACCTCAAATTCAACCGGTTCAGTGGTGAATGAAACGTTCGGATTGCCAATCCCTGTGATTGGTTTACGGATTCAGGGCCGGCTGGCCGAGAATATGCAATTGGAATCTGCCGGAACCTGGATGAGTTTAAAAACCAAAGATGCCAACCTATACTGGTCTGATTTATACGGCGAACTCAAGTTAAGTATTGTGCCCAAAATGCCATTCGGATTTGGCTATAAATTAACCAGATTGAGCGTAGAGTCTGATATCGGACAGAGTTTTATTTCCAGATTTGGATTTAAGGGCTGGTATCTGACGGCTTCTATTGAATTATAAGCAATGATAAAACAAATACATATATTTGCTGTTATTATTTCATTGTTTTGTCTTTATCAGCAGTCCATTATAAGCGAAACGGTAAATGAGTCGCCGGAAACGAATTACAAGATATCCATTACGCATTGGATAACCACCGGCAAATTTAAGATGTATGGCGGTCCGCCCACCGCGTTTAATACCTGGAAACTGGCTCATCCGCTTGATTCCAACCTGACCCGCGTCTTGTTTACTTATACTCCGCCTGAAGATGATTCTCCCTATCGGGTTCACATCTCGCTCGGCGGCGGCTATATCAAGGAAGGCACTATTCGCGATACGGATTGGGATGCTAACGGCGTTATTCAGTATTTATCTTATTCTGCAAGCAAAGGCGACGTTACTAATTCTTCCATATCCGTTGACTATATGGTTACCGAGCCAAAAAATGATTATGAGGCGTACGTTACCTTTGGTTATAATTATCTTAAGATTTCAGCCAATTACCGTGATGGCTTGACCACGATTTATAATTATGCGCCGGTCAGTATACAAAGCCAGATGAAATGGCAGATATACGACCTGGTCTACCAGGGGCTTGAAACCGGCGTCAAAGTAAAATATAATATCTTAAGCGATTTGTCGGTAGAGACATCCGCCGGATTCAGCCCATTTGTCAGGGCGCAATATAGGGGCATCCGTTACCCCAATACGATTTATAAGCAACGCGAACATATTCTGGCTAAAGGAAACGCCTTCAACGGAGAGGTTTCCGTGAATTATGACGTCTACAAACAGTTTACGGTTGAGGGTGGATACAGGTATCAGACATACCGGACCAAAGGCACAGACCAGCCGGGTACTCCCTGGGCCGGTTCTTGGGACGAGTTAACCTCTGATTTTAAAGGATTCTTCTTCGGGGGTGGCTGGAAATTTTAATCCGAACAGATGTTTTTCATAGCGTGAAAGATTTTCATTCCATATTCATAATTGCTATCGTTGTTTTCTGCTGTTATTCAAACGCTTATTCACAGGTCATTATTAGCGAACATTCCTCGGTTCTTTCTGATGCGGACTATAAAATTTCTATCAGCGAATGGGTTACCAAAGGTGATTTCAGGATGCACGGCGGTCCGCCGGGTGCAAATAATACCTGGGAGTTGACCCACCCGATTGACGGCGGTATGACGCAAATTTCCCTTACCTATGCGGAAAAGAAAGATGCGTCCTCTCTGTTTAACATTTCGCTGGGTGGCGGCAATATCAGGCAGGGCACTATCCGGGATACGGACTGGGATGCCAGCGGCGTGGTCAGCGACCTTTCCTACTCCACCAGCAACGGTGAAACTCTTAGTTTCTCTTTTACTGCTGATTACCGGCTCACGGAGATTGCCGAGCCATACGAGTTTTATCTGACTTTCGGATATAATTACCTGAATATCTCAGCCGATTATCGTAATGCGCTGACTACTGTTTATAGTTATACGCCGGTTGCTTTATTAACGCCAGTAAAATGGCAGGTATACGACCTGCTTTACCAGGGATTGGAAATCGGCGTCAAGGGGAAATCAGAGGTGTTAACCGATTTGTTATTAACCGGTTCCTTAGGTTATGCGCCATTTACTATGGCAGAATATAAAGGCACGCGCTATCCTGATGACATTCCTGTTCCGGCTCAGAAAGAACACATTGTTGCCTATGGTGCGGCATTGAGTTATGAACTTAAATTGAGTTATAACTTATCAAGCCGGTTAATGGTTGATGGCGGTTACAGGTATAATGCTTACCGGACCAAGGGAGAAGACCAGCCTGACGGTTATTGGAAGTGGGTTGGTTCTTGGGAAGAGTTGGATGTCACGCTCAAGGGCTTTTTCTTCGGATGCGCACTTAAATTCTAACCGGGGCTAACCGTATTTTACCTTCAATAGTAATAGTGAAACCACCAGTCCCAGAATCACGGCATTGGCAATGATGATGGGCTTGTCCTTCTTGCGGATACCGTAACTAAACCATAAAATGCCGCCGCTTATCATCAGTATCAGCATGCTGACAGACAAATCCTTGGTCTCTCCGCTGGAGAAACTCTTCATCACCTGGGGCAATAATGCGCCGGTGCTGAAGACGCCGGCAATAATGCCGTGAAAGGTTAATTTCATTTTTATCTCCTATATCAAAAAGCGGCTGATGACCAAATGCTGGATTTCTGACGTCCCTTCGTAGATTTCGGTTACCCGGGCATCCCGGAAATAACGTTCTATAGGAAAATCCTTGGTATAACCCATTCCGCCGTGGATTTGTAACGCCTCTTTAGCGGATTTATTGGCAATCGTGGATGAGAACAATTTTGCCATAGACGCCTCTTTGGCATAGGGCACGCCCTTATCCCGCATCAGGGCCGCTTGATAGGCCAGCAGACGGGCGGCTTCTATTTCGGTGGCCATCTCGGCCAATTTCCATTTAACCGCCTGGAATTCGTTAATGGCCTTGCCGAATTGTTTCCGTTCCCGGGCGTATTTAATAGAGGCGTCCAGACAGGCCTGGGCAATTCCGACCGATTGGATGGCAATCCCGATTCGGCCGCAGTTTAGTACATCCATTGCAATATTAAATCCCTTATTTTCATCGCCCAGCAGGTTTTCCTTGGGCACGATTACGTCTTCCATGGAAATCTCGCACATCGGAGCGCCGCGCACGCCCATCTTTTCCTCTCTGGGTCCGCGCTTTACACCGGCAAATCCCGGCTCCACCAGAAATGCGCTGATGCCCTGGCCGTGCTTTGCCTTGGAATCGGTCTGGGCAAACAACAAGATTAATCCGGCCGTCGGGCCTGAGGTGACAAATGTTTTGACGCCGTTAAGGATGTAGCTCTTGCCGTCAAAGCGGGCGTGGGTCTTGATGGAAGCCGCATCGCTGCCCGCATCCGGCTCGGTCAGGGAAAACGCCCCGATTAGTTCTCCCTTGGCCAGGCGCGGCAGATACTTCTTTTTCTGTTCCGGAGAACCGTATTTAATCAACGCGTTGCAAACCAGCGAATTATGGACCGAAAGCGTGATGCTGGTCGAGGCGCAGGCGTAACTGATTTGCTCCAGCACCAGGGCCAGCGACATGGTGTCCAGCCCGGCCCCGCCGTATTCTTCCGGTATGATAACGCTCCAGAAACCCAGTCCGCCTAATTTGGAAAGAATTTCAGCCGGAATCCTTTCCTCGCGGTCAATCTGGGTGGCCAGGGGAGCCAGTGTCTTCTCGGCAAAATCACGGGCCGTGTCTTTTATCAATTGCTGTTCTTCAGTCAGGTTGTAAATCATATTATTGGTATTCGTAAAATCCTTTCTTGGTCTTGCGGCCCAGATGCCCGGCCGCCACCATCTTCTTTAACAGCGGGCAGGGCCGGTATTTGGTGTCGCCTAATCCGGTATGCAGGACCTCCATTATGGCCAGGCAGACATCCAGTCCGATTAAATCCGCCAGGGCCAGCGGTCCCATCGGATGGTTCATTCCTAATTTCATCACTTCATCAATGGCTTCTCTTGTAGCCACGCCTTCCATCAGGGTGTAGACCGCTTCGTTTATCATCGGCAGCAGGATGCGGTTGGCCACGAACCCGGGCGCGTCATTGACCTCGACCGGCGTCTTGCCCAGTTTCTTGCAGAGCTCGTTGACCGTGTTAATCGTCTCCTGGCTGGTCACCAGTCCTTTGACCACCTCAACTAATTTCATCAGGGGTACCGGATTCATAAAGTGCATGCCGATGACTTGGGTTGGCCGTTTGGTCACGGCGGCCAGTTCGGTAATGGAAATAGACGATGTGTTGCTGGCCAGAATCACCTCCGGAGCGGTAATCGCATCCAGTTCCTTAAACAGATTCTTCTTGGTCGTTAAATCCTCGATGATGACTTCTACTATAAAATTGGAATCCTTAAGGTCTT
This sequence comes from Planctomycetota bacterium, assembly GCA_038059695.1. Lineage (GTDB taxonomy): Bacteria > Planctomycetota > MHYJ01 > JACQXL01 > JACQXL01 > JACRIK01. Next base: position 6,389 of record JBBTIZ010000071.1, on the reverse strand, counting down.
TGACCAAAAGCGATGTCTTGATGCGTTTGAATGCTTCATCCGCTTTTTCTTTGGGCAGGACGGCCTTTTGGACCATCTTGTCCAGGTTCTTGCGTATGTTGGCCATGCCGCGGTCCACGAACTCCTGCTTGATATCAACCATGGTTACATCAAATCCGGATGTGGCGAATACCTGGGCGATGCCGTTACCCATGGTGCCTGCGCCGATGACGCCGATTTTAGTTATGTTCATACATCATCTTCTTTCTAATATACGCAATTAAATATCTTGCAATAATATTCGCCATCTATATAATATATTCCATGACCTTTCAAGAAATTATCCTTAAATTAGAGCGGTACTGGGCTAAATACGGATGCGTGATTGTTCAGCCCTATGACATCGAAAAGGGCGCCGGCACCTCCAACCCGGCTACTTTTCTTAAGGCGCTCGGACCAGAACCCTGGAAGGCCGCCTATGTTGAGCCGTCACGTCGGCCGACCGACGGACGCTACGGCGACAATCCCAATCGCCTCCAGCATTATTACCAGTATCAGGTCATTATCAAGCCGGCGCCAGCCGATGCCCAAAAAATATATCTCAAGAGTTTGGCGGATTTGGGAATTAACCTGAAGAAGCACGATGTCCGGTTTGTCGAGGATGACTGGGAATCGCCTTCGCTGGGCGCTACCGGACTGGGCTGGGAGGTCTGGATTGACGGGATGGAAATTACCCAGTTCACCTATTTCCAGAAGGTCGGCACTATTGAACTGGAAAAAGTGGCGCTGGAATTGACCTACGGACTGGAACGGATTGCTATGTTTATCCAGAAAAAGGACAGCGTCTATGATTTAGAATGGGTCAAAGGCGTGACCTACGGCAATATTCATCACGAGGACGAGGTCCAGTTCTCCAAATATAACTTTGAAGTAGCCGATACCCGGATGCAGACCCAGTTATTTGATATGTATGAGAAAGAAGCCCAGACGTTAGCCGGTAAAGGACTGGTTCTGCCGGCCTATGATTATGTCCTGAAATGTTCGCACACCTTTAATATCCTGGACGCCCGGCGGGCCATTGCGGTCAGCCAGCGCCAGCATTACATCGGACGGATACGCCAATTAGCCCGTCTCTGCGCTATCGGATACTTAAAAATGAGAAAAGAGATGGAATATCCCTTGTTAGGAAGATTAACTAAAGGGTCATCACGTTAAATCTATAAGCCATTAAGGAATAGAATAATAATTTCAGATAGATGGCAGCCATTAGTTTATAAAGACCAAAAGACCTGCTCGACAGAATTGCATTTGTCAGAAAAATACGATTTCGGGAATAATTTTAATAACTAATTTGTTTTAATATATGAGTGTGTTAAACAAAAATGATTCTTTTAGGGAAGCACTTAATTCTTCCGGCAGTATTTATAAGGCGGCTTGTTATCTGTCCGGTAATTCGGCAGAAGCCGATGACTTGGTGCAGGATGTCTATCTTAAGGCTTATGCCAACTGGGGCAAATATAAGCCGGGTACGAATTGCAAGGCGTGGCTTTTTACGATATTGCACAATACGCGGATAAACCAATTAAATAGGGATGCAAAGAAGCCCGAGGCGATGCCCAATGAGAAATTGGAGATGTTGCCGGCAAACGTAATCACCCCGGCTGTGGAATTAAGCAAGGTGGTTGAGGAAATGGTTGCCGATGAAATTAAAGCAGCCATTAAAAAGTTACCGGCAGAATACATTGAGCCCATAGTTTTGGCCTGGGTAGGCGATTTTTCTTATGCGGAGATTTCCGAGATATTAGGGTGTCCGGTGGGAACGGTTATGTCCCGTCTGCATCGGGCGCGGGCGCTATTACGCGGCGCCCTGACCGAATATCTTAACAAAAAATAACCGTGGTCACAGGAGGTGCTATTATGAATTGCGAGAAAGCAAATCGGTATATCTTGGGTTTCATTTCAGGAACGCTTACAGAAAGCGAGTTACACGAGTTTAATGAACATCTTGAATTCTGTATGCGCTGTGCCAGCCGGGTTATTGCTGAAAAAGAATTAGACCATCTGCTTAAGGAGAAAATGGTGAATAGCGTCACGGTTACTCCCGGACTTGATGATAAGATTATCAGCCGGATAGGGAATACGCCGGTATTAAAGATAACCACTGCGGACGGCAAAGAAGATACGTTGATACTCGGAGAAAATCCGATTACTTTCGGCCGGGATGCTAAAAATACAATCCCTCTGCCTTCCGATGTAAAACTTTCACGTGAACATTGCCGGATTGAATATAAAGGCGGTAAATACGAAATAATTGACTTGAATAGCTCAAATGGCATTTACATTAACAATCAGAAAACAACTTCTCGTCTTCTTGAACCGGACGATAAAATCCGGATTGGCCAGACAAATATAATATTTGAATTACCTAAACTAAAAGGCGCGGGACCAATAGAAGAAGCCAGTGCGCATAAAATACTTCAGCCGACGACTGATATTGCCACAGGTAAGAGGCACAAGCCGTATCCGCTTAAGAATGTTTCCCGTAATAGCGCCACTCCTTATATTGTCGCAGCGGCTGTAGTGCTGTTATTGATTTTAGTCCTTATCGCGCGGCCGTCCCGGAACACCACGTACAGTAAAACTACCTCTCCAGAAGAAACCACAGCCCGAACACATGTTTCAGGGGAGGTGACTTCCAAATTGCAAGCCCAGATAAATATATTAAAATCGGATATCAATGTGTTGACAGGTGAATACCGTTATGAAGAAGCGTTGAATAAGTGTCAGGAATTCCTGATTCGGTATAATTATGAAATCAATGAAAACCAGAAAGATTATCTCCAGAAGAAAGTAACATCACTGGAGCAGTCCTGCCGGAAAGAGAATGAGGTAAAAGGCGTCCTGGTTCAGATAGAAAATGAAACCAAATCTATATCTGACCCGAAACTAATCAGGGCTAAATATGAAAGTTTTTGCGCCGCATCATCAAATACAAGTTTTGAGCCCAAGATAAAAGAAAGGATAGCCATACTTGATGAGATGGAAAAAGCGCAAAGCCAGATACCCAGTGACCTTTCTGCCAGTAATTATGCCCGGGCTATCGGGCGATATTCGCCACTGATGAGTCGTTGTGATGACCAGACGATTAAAGAATTAATCGCCAAGGTAATTGACTCTGTTAATCAAAAAGCCAAGCCGGATTTTGAGTCCATCATCCGGCAGGGACAGGAATTTGCCAATCAGGGCGACTACCAGAAGGTAAAGAGTTTATACCTCGCCAATTTCTCACGGTTTCAGGGCACAAGTTACCTGGCCCAATTGAATTCCGAGATTTCAGCCGTTGATAAACTGATTGTTCAAGACAAGGACAATAAAACTGTCGCCAAAAAGATATCCGAAAAGATACTCCCGGATGTTGCTGAATTAACCGGAAAGTATGATTATAAGGGGGCGGTCCAGAAATCAACCGAGGCCATCAAGATTATGGAAGGTTATTATCCCCAGGTCAGCGAGCCGCTTTCCGCGAAACTGCCCGACCTGGAAAAGCAAGCGGCTCTTTTTGGAAAGTTAGCCATCAAGATAGACGGAAAGAATATTTCCCTGCCCCGGCTTAACTTGAAAGGAACCGTTTCAAATCCTACCGGGGAGGGATTTAATATTTCAGGAACGGCGGTAAAATTATCATCGTTGACTCCTGAAGAAATTTATACACTGTGTAAAGCAACCTGGTTAACTACTTCAGAGCCGGAAGGAATAGCCATTTTCTGCCTGGAGCATAAACTTATGGATTATGCCTTTGAGTCGTTGAACCTGCTGCTTCAGAAGTCATCCAAACGGAAACCTGAATTAGACGCTCTTTTAGCCAGATATAGTGGTAAAAAAGTGCCGCCGGAGGGTTTTATCATTTATAAAAGTAAGTGGTTGACACCTGATGAAAAAACTGTCCTGATAAATACAGAAAATGCTAATAATCTGGTTAATAATATTAAAACGACAAATAAACCAACGGAATTAGAGAAGATTTGTCGGGATTTTGAGGGACTGGTTCAAGCCACACCGTCTCAAGCGCTTGAATTTAAAGGAATTATCATCCCGATACTTCAGCAGCGGGTTGAAGAGTTAAAAGGGACAATCCAGAAAAAACTCGGTAAAACTAATCTGGAAGTGTTGAGCCAGTTGAAAAAGGAGCTTAATCAAAAGCGAAAAGAGGCATTAAAAGAAATTCGCGAAGGTAAACCGGATGGGGCGCCCGGAGAAAAACCAAGTTTGAGTAAGAAAATGGACGAGAAAATTAGAGCGGTAAAAGCACTTTGGGAAAAACCCGCAGAAAAGGCAATTGAAATAGATAAATCAATGAACAATACGGCGGAGCTATTAAGGGCTATGGTGAATGAGTTAAAAAAATACACCGCTACGCCTAAGAATAAGGGAAATGATGAAGAGGATATCGGGATTGACGAAGATACTGATATGATTACGGTTTTGGCCAGCGGCGCAGCCATAGATATCAGGAATTTCCCGTTGAATACAACAGAAACCAGGCAGATGGAGTATAATCGCAAGGTAATGAAAGAGAATGAGGAAAATAAAACGGCTGATAGTATAGAAAAAGAGATGGTCCGGATAATAAACGAATATCGTATTATGATGGGGTTACAGGCATGTCGCCTTCATGACCAATTATCCAGAGCATCGCGTAAGCACAGTCAATTTATGCAATCTGTTGGTAAACTGGCTCACGAAGGGATTGGTAATGGCACGCCTACCAGCCGGCTTCAGGCTGAGGGATTTTCCGGGCCCAACGGAGAAAATTGTGCTGCGGGTCAGGGCACACCGTTGGGATATTTTACCGGCTGGTATTGGAGTTACGGCCATCATCTAAATATGATTAGCGGCTGGACCTTAATAGGCGGCGGAATTTCAGGCGACTATGCAACTACTAATTTTGGCCAGTAATTATTTCGTGTCTGACGATGTGACCAACGAAGGCGTCCAGAGATACATAAACTGGTTGCTGTTGGTCTTTAAGACCATTTCAGCCAGATAGGTCAATTCCAGCGAAGGCATCGGCCCCATAAACATATTATCAAAAAGCCCGCTGCTTTTCTGGTACCTGATAACCTTGGCGGATTTGAGATGCGCCAAATCAAGCGTCTTGTTATAAGCGTCGGTCATATAACCGACTGAATCTACCAGTTTCACCTTCCGGGCTTCTTCTCCGGTCAGAATCCGGCCGTCGGCCAGCGTCTTAATCTCATCGCGGGTCAGCGAGTTCTTGCGCGCCTCAGCCACGATATCCAGGAACCGGTTATACATCTCATCTATGATTTTCTGCATATAGGTCTTTTCTTCATCGGTCATCTTCCGGAATGGCGAGCCCGTATCCTTGGCCTTGCCTGATTTGATTACCACGGTTTCTACGCCGATTTTGCCCATCAGGTCTTCCAGGGCGAAGAACATTGAAATCACCCCGATACTGCCGGTGATGGTGGTCGGATGGGCCATGACATAGTCCGCGCTGCAGGAGATATAATATCCGCCCGAGGCGGCTGTGTCCTGCATCAGGGCGATAATCGGCTTATCCGGATACTTGGCCTTGAATTCCTTGATGGTTCGGTAGATGATGTCGCTGGCCGTCACGCCGCCGCCCGGTGAGTTTATCACCAGGATAACTGCTTTGACATGGACGTCATCGCTGGCTAATTTCAATAACTCCTGTATCTTATCCGGGGTGCAGGCGTTCTTGGAGGAAAGCAGGGATGATGTCTCCTGGGTCATGATTACGCCCTGAATAGGCAGGATAAGAATCTTGTCAGAACTGGACTCATCGCCGGTGACGAATTGCTCCACCCACTTCTTCTCCAAATCCAGCGAGGGCAGGAAGATGCAGCCGGACAAACAGACTAAAGTCAGTAATAGTACGATTGTTTTATTCATAAATACCTCCTGCTAAATAATACTCTGGCAATTAGACTCTGTCAAGAGAAATAAATTGACATATAATTATTAGGGTGTATACTTTACAACAGGATTAAGCGGATTTAACGGAAATCTGTTTAATCGGTTAAATCCCGTTGTAAAAATATGGACTACGAAACAGTTATCGGCCTTGAGGTACACACCCAGTTAAAGACCGAGACCAAACTCTCCTGTGGATGCTCCACTGTTTTCGGCGCTGAGCCCAACAGCCAGACCTGCCCGGTCTGCCTGGGTATGCCCGGGGTCCTGCCGGTAATGAACAAAAAGGCGTTTGAATATGCCCTGAAGGTGGGTCTGGCCCTTAATTGCGCCATTGCCTCATCCACTAAGTTCGACCGCAAGAATTATTTCTATCCGGACCTGCCCAAGAACTACCAGATTTCACAATACGATATCCCGATTGCCCAGACCGGCTGGCTGGAGATAAAGGA
>JBBTIZ010000070.1:3218-6485 GCA_038059695.1 Planctomycetota bacterium | reverse complement strand
CCGACCCGGGCCAGGAACGGGCTGGATGAATTGAATATCAAGACCATCGGCGAATTGGTCAAGCAGACCGAGGATGAATTACTTTCGCACGAGAATTTCGGCGCCAAGTCATTGGTCGATATCAAGGATTTATTAGCCAGAAGGGGATTAACGTTGTCTGCTGAAAATAGGCCGGTGACCCTGGACTCGCTGCTCAAGTCCTATATCTCCGCGGAAACGCCCAAGCAGACCGATGTGGTCAATAAACCCATCTTTGAGATTGATTGGTCGGCCCGGGTCAAGGGCTCGCTGACCCGGCTTAAGGTTTATACCTTCGGCGATTTGGCTAACAAAAGCGATAAGGACTTTATGGATTTGCCTAATTTCGGCCAGACATCCCTGGATGAAATAAGACGCCGGTTGGGCCAATTCGGATTATCCCTGAAATCGTCAGAATAGATATATTATAAATTGGAATACTTCTATTTTATAACCGTCTTTCTCTTCGGGATTATCATCGGCAGTTTTCTCAACGTCTGCATCTATCGCCTGCCCCGTGAAGGGATGTCCATCCTGAAGCCCGGTTCATTCTGCCCCGGCTGCCGGACGCCTATCAGGTGGTATCAGAATGTGCCCTTGTTCTCTTTCCTGGGCCTGCGCGGGAAGTGCGCAAAATGTTCGGTCCGCATACCATTGCGCTATCCGTTGGTGGAGTTATTGACCGGGGCGCTCTTTGTCCTGTCCGCTTATTGGTATCTGGCGCCGTTTGATAATTTGGCAGACGGCCCACTGGGTCACCCTGCGGGCGGCGAGCGGATGGTTCAATTTATAGTCACGATTTACCTGATTAGCATTTTGATAGTGGCCACCTTTATAGACATAGAATTCCGCATCATCCCGGATGAATTGACTATTTCCGGCGTCATACTGGCGTTGTTGGTCAGCGCTTTCTTCCCGTTTTTGCACAAGACCATCTTTCCGTCGCTGCCTTCTTTTGTAAACGGCCTGATTGGGTCATCAGCCGGAATTATTATCGGGGGCGGGGTTATTTACCTGGTGGGTATCTTCGGGAAGATGGTTTTCCGCAAGGACGCGATGGGATTCGGCGATGTCAAACTGATGGCCTTTCTGGGCGGGTTCCTGGGCTGGGAATCAACGCTTTATATCTTCCTGGCGGCTTGTTTCATCGGGTCGATTATCGGGATTGTCCTGTATTTTATCACTAAAGACCATTATATTGCCTTCGGTCCTTATATTGCCCTGGCGGCGCTGGTGGTGATGTTCTTCAAGCCGCAGATAGAGTATCTGATGTTTCGTCAATATCCCGATTTTATCAGGGGGGTCTTTCTTACATAGAATATTTGTTTTATTTTATTGACAGGGAATAGGATATAAAATATTGTCAGTTACGATATGACAAACAAGTTCCAGAAATACTACTCGTCACTGACCCCTGAAGAGCGGATGTTGCTGACTTTACGGGACGAACTCTATGGCGGTCAGTGGGAGCGGATGGTAAAGGACCTCAATGACCGGCTCAAGGGCCGGCCTTATATCTTCAAACTGGTTGAGCGCATCAAAGACGACCTCCAACGGGTGGAGAAACTCCAGGAATACGAGAAAAGACACGCCATAAACCTGGCTAATTTTGTCAAGGCCGAATCAGAAGGGTAATGCCGCCCCGCCCGCTCCGCCTCGGCGGAGACGAGGCGAGAAGGGCGGCGCCTTTAGGGGCGGAGAGATTATTTTATGAAGCGCAAATCACTTGTAGTGAGCAGAGCGAATCTATTAGGGCTGATGTTTATTGCGATAACGGTTATTACCGGTATATATTCCTGCGGTATAATTGAACTGAAGCCCAAGCCGGTGTCTTCGGCGGATAATGCGCCCGTTACAGAGTTACGTAGCAACGATATAAAACAGCTGGAATCCTACCGCGGATATATCTCCAAAAACCTGCCGTTCAAGCAAATCAGATGGGAAGCGGTCTTTCTCGGCGAGAAGATACGTCGGATGTCCAGATACGGCGATTCGCTTTATGTCGAGACCGATGCCAGCCGGCTTTACAGCATTAATATCAAAACCGGTTTCAGGCAATGGCAGGTTCAGTTGCCCGGGCCGACAGATAATTTCATTTCTACCGTCGGCGATTTGCCCAAGAAAGAAGCCGAGTTGAGGAAGAGTTTGCTGGCGGTGGAAAAGGAAATCGCCGGCGAGAGTAAGAGAAAAGACCGGGACGAGGACAAGATTAAATATATGAAAAGGCAATTCCAGGCGCTCCAGCAGGAATTCCTGTCGCTCCGGATGAGAGACGCGATTTACCTGACCTGCCGGGGAAGTTTATATTGCATAGACCGCTCGGTCGGCACTATTCTCTGGCAGGCCCAGATGGATTTTGTCCCCGGCACCACGCCTTGCAGCACCATTGCATCCGTCTTTATCGGCTCACTGGATTTTTACCGGGTTTACCAGATTGATACCACATTGAAATATGAAAAGAACTGGTTTAAGGCCGCCGAACCGGTCAGCACCACCCCGATTTATGAGAACCCCACCTTATATTTTGGCGCCCATGACGGCAAGGTTTACGCCTATGATACCATAGGACACAAGTTATTCTGGTCTTTCCAGACCGAGAAAAGTATTTCAACGGATATGATTTTGGACGATGACATCCTCTATGTGGGCGCGACTGATTTTGCGGTATACGGGGTGGACCGTTATGCCGGCATCCTGCTCTGGAAATTCGAGTCCGGCGCGGCTATTACCACTCCGATGAGATTGGACAAGATGGTGACCCAGGCGGCCAGGCCGGCCAAGACACTGCCGCCGTCCGGCGAAGAGAAACCGCCCGCTGAAACGGGCAGCGAAGGGAGCGGCGCCACGGGCGCCACTGATAGCGTCCCGGCTAAAATGCCGGACACTATTTCCAAGACCTTGTATGCTTACAGCGACAATAACGGGCTTTATGCCCTTGATTTAGTCACCAATTCGGTTATTATCAAGGACGAGGACCCCTCCAGGCCGGACCGGGAAAAAGTACTGCGCCGGGCAAAACCAAGATGGAAGTTTGAGGACGGCAAGTATTTCCTTATCAGGGGGTGGAACCGCATTTACGTTATGGGTCTTGATAATAATACGCTCTATGCGCTCGGCACCGGCGAGCGTTTGGAAATAAAGGAAAAATACGACCTCTCTTTGTTCCCGGCCCGCTACAGCGATTTGAACGATGGCGCGCTTTATCTGGCCAGCCCGGACGGCTATCTCTTCTCGGTCAAAGAACCCTAA
>JBBTIZ010000070.1:1470-3118 GCA_038059695.1 Planctomycetota bacterium | reverse complement strand
TTATCCCCTGAAGAAAATAAACGTCGTCAGGATAAATATCGGGATAAGAATCAGCATTGAATAAGCCATATACCCGAAGAAAGACGGCATCTTAATCTTTGATTCCTCGGCAATGGCCTTAACCATAAAGTTCGGGCCGTTGCCGATGTAGGTATTGGCGCCCATAAAAACCGCGCCGCAGGAAACGGCTGTCAAAAGCATAACCCCTTGTTCGCCGACTGCTAAAAGGTCTTTGAGATACATCGGGCTTAGCGGCACATTCAATATTCCGCTGGCCGCAGAGGTCATAGTCAAATAGGTTGGCGCGTTATCCAGGAAACTGGATAATAAGCCGGTGGCCCAGAAGAAATGCCACGGTTGGGTCAGGCCTAATTCGCTGCCACGGGCATTGAGCAGCATCAACGCCGGTATCATCGTGACAAATATTCCCGCAAACAACACCGCCACTTCAATTATCGGATTAAAGGTGAATTCGTTGGATTTCCTGGTATGTTTCTTGGTAACCACTATGGAAAATATCGCCATCAAAGCCATGAATGCTTCTTTAATGCCGAATTGCCAGTTCAGGTATCCGGAAAGGAATATGGCGGCGACCACACCGCCCAAAAAGAGGAAATTCACCGTGCCTTCTATTCCCAATGCCTGGCTCGGCTCAACCTGTTTGTCCAGGTCGCCCGGCCTGGCGACATCTTCCTTATGGAATTTCCACTGGTCATAGACATTAAAGACAATCAGCAATATACCGCAGGTAAACAGCCATTCCCAGGCCAGGTTAAATGTCCAGAGGAAGGGCACGCCTTTGAGGAAACCCAGGAACAGGGGCGGGTCGCCTAATGGCGTCAATAGCCCGCCGCAATTACTCACGATGAATATAAAAAATATTACGATGTGGGCTTTATTGTGGCGGGCTTTGTTGGCCTTGATAAGCGGTCTTATCAAAAGCATGGAAGCGCCGGTTGTCCCGATGAAACTGGCCAGGATTGCCCCGATTCCCAGCGCCGCCGTGTTGATTAAAGGAGTTCCGGCTAAAGAACCTTTTATGTAGATGCCTCCGGAGATGATGTAGAGAGCGCCTAACAAGATAATAAATGATAAGTAATCAAGGGCGACTACTCCTAATTCCGGCGCATGCACCTTAAGGATGTATATGGCCACCGGGATGCCTAAAATCAGGGAGATAATGCCTTTATGGAGGTTGCTTTCCCACCAGTGGGCAAACATCAGAGGAATAACGGCGATAGAGAGAAGCATCAGGGCAAAAGGTATCACGGACCACAAAGGCAGGCGCTGGCCGACTTCTGCGGCGCTTGCTCCGCTGGCCCAGGTCAATCCGGCCAGGCCGAATGTCAGAACCAGCCCGGTTACGATATGTCTTAATTTTATCATCGGCGCATCTCTTTCTAAGTAATTAAAGCCACAATATGGCAAGGCCTGAAGAGTGTGTCAAGGTTTAGCCGCCTGAAAATAACAGGTAAAAGCCGAATATTTCCGTAAATATATCTTGACCGGGTATTCTGCCAATACTATATTGCGCAGACAGTGATTGATTAAGATGCTTGAGATAAAAAATTGTTTAACGGTTGTCCTCCTCGTCCTGTTAGGCGCTTCTGCGGTTTATCCGGAGACGCCTATTACCAGGACCGACGAA
>JBBTIZ010000070.1:0-1370 GCA_038059695.1 Planctomycetota bacterium | reverse complement strand
CGGATGACGGCTATCTGGAGGCCGCTCTGCATTATACCGGCTCGGATATGGGCGGTTTTGAATTCCCGACCCTGGGCTACAGCGAGGACCTGTCCTATTTCGCCAGATACGGCTCGGTTAAATTCTTTATCGCGCCGGACAAGACGTGGGAATTCAATGCCACGGCTAAAATCTCCAACCAGGACAGCAAGGTTGAAAACTTCGCCATCCCCGGTTATACGTTTTTGGCCAAGGCCGCCAGCCAGAATATTTTTACCGGCTTAGACCTGCAGTCCACCTTCAAGGTCAGCGACAAACAAACCGTTTCTTCAGGCGCTGACCTGGGTTGGGATTCGCTGGAATCAGACCTGATGACCGCCAAGGAAAGATTCAATCGCCAGGGCTATTATCTGAACTATCTGCTCAATGCCGATAAACTTGGCGTCAATCTCGGCGCGCGCTATGACGACAACCAGGCCTACGGCTCGCAATTCAGCCCCTCAGCCGGCGCGGTCTATCGCCTGCCGCTGGATTCGCATCTCCGGTTCTCGTATTCCAAGGCATTCAACGCCCCGCCCCTGATTTACAGATACATCAATGTCATATCGCCCAATCCGGATTTGAAGGCCGAGCGGGCGCCCGCGGTTTACGAGACCTCGCTGGATACCCAGCCCGTGAAAGACCTGTTCCTCAAATTTGCTTATTACCGGGCCGAGGTAAATGATTTGGTCACCTACGACTTTGTCAATAATATGATGGACAACCTCTCAGCCGTGCGCCGGCAGGGCATAGAAGCAGAAGCAAAATATAATCTGACTGAAGTGATACAGACACAGGCGGGCTGCGCCGTCAATCGGGTTCAGGACCGCGCTACCCACGCCATTGTTCAGGGAGGCGGCATCTCCAAACTCACCTATAACCTGGGATTGGACTATCAATACCAGCCAAATCTTAATCTGGCCCTCAAGGGCAATTACCGCTTCTGGAACGAGCCGGCTGCGAGCAACCCCAATGACCGCAAATTCATCTGGGACCTCAAGGTTGATTATCAAATCAATCAGGGAACAGACACCGGGCAATACATTCCGGCTTCCATATTCCTCGGGGTCTATAACATCTTTGACCGGGACTACTGGTATCACGAACTCCTGCCTATGCCCGGCCGGACCATTGAGTTCGGGGTGAAATACACCTTCTAAACCACAGATTTCGCTTACGCGCCTGCCTGTGCCGTGCTCGGTACGGCAGGCAGGTTACACCGATGATATTTTAGTGCCACGGCTCTGCCGGCGATAAAGTTTTTGGTATCTGATGATTTTCTCCAGGTTCTTCAGGTAATAAAGTTTTTGGTATCTGATGATTTTCTCCAGGTTCTTCAGGTAATAAAGTTT